>JBKJUH010000041.1:0-3192 GCA_046590075.1 Agitococcus sp. | reverse complement strand
ATTTGGGGTGGGATGGGTGGGTAATGATGGTGGTTTTTTTGGGGTTGTTTGGGATTGCATCACACGCCAAGTAGAGTAAGATTGTCAGTAGAAAAACTCTGTAGAACACATAAAAACACTTCTCGTTAAAAGGAAATAAAAATGCTTTTCGTCAACAAGGATAATAAACTGAGCGAAATAAAAGAAGCTCCATTTAAACTCGAAAAAGAAATACAAAACTTATCAGAGGCAAATTTATACTCTATTTTCAAATTAAAACTTGTAAAGTCAGAGTTTGAATTGCATAACCTCAGGGTTGATTCTTTGGCATTTGACGAAGAAAATAAATCATTTGTGATTATCGAATATAAAAGAGGCACAAATTTTAGCGTAGTTGATCAAGGCTTAACATATTTGTCACTCATGCTGCACAACAAGGCAGACTTCATTCTAAAATTCAATGAAATTAACAATAAGTCTCTTAAAAAAGATGATATTGATTGGACGCAATCAAAAGTCATTTTTGTTGCACCTTCATTTACAACTTATCAGAAAGGCGCAATTAATTTTAAGGACTTCCCCATCGAGTTATGGACAATTTCACGATATCAAAATGATATTGTGTCGTTTGACCAAGTTATAAAACCACAAGCTCAAGAGTCTATAAAAACAATAACTCAGCCAAGTAAATCACAGGTGTCAGTTATTGATGAGATCATTGTATATACAGAAGAAGACCATTTCAAAAAAGCTAACATAGAAATCAAAGAGCTTTATGAGCAACTAAAAATGGGAATTTTAAATATTGGAAATCAATATGGTGAGTTTGAAATAAAGCCTAGAAAACACTATATTGCCTTTACACTTGGAACTAATGTCGTTGATATCCAAGTACAAACTAAGCAAATAAAGCTTTGGCTAAACCTGAAGTTAAATGACCTACAAGATGAAAATAGTCTTGCTAAAAATGTGACTAATATTGGCCATTTAGGAAATGGTGATTATGAAGTAACGCTTAGCAATGATGAGCATTTAGAGTATATTTTAAGTCTTATCAAGCAGTCAGCGATTAAAAACAAAAAATAAGGACGTAATCAAACATGAAAATTAAAACCAGCATATCTCGTCGCTCTTCCGTGTACGAAGCGCAAGCTAAGTTTTTAGCTCAGGCCATAAGAAAGCTCGTAAATAGATTTCATCGAGAAATTAGAATCAGTAACGAATTTAGCCAAGAAGACTTTGATAACTTGAAACAGTTTCAAGAATATGACGCGTTTATCGAGGCCACAATTGTGTGTGGATTTGTTTGTTCGGGCTACAAGACTTTTTTTGACCTTAATCTTGCAAATACCCAACCCCAAGTATTTAACGATATGCCTTTCAAAGAAATTCGCCATTATATCCATACCTTACAACGAGCAGAAAAATGGGGTGGCGAATATAGTACCTCTCTCTATGATGCAATTAAAACGGGTGTATTATCAGTTATAGCTACCCGTTTAGAATCCGATGAATCGCTTTACGGGTCCTAAACTTTCATAAGTTGTATGAGAAATCGTAGCCTGTATGTAATACAGGTTTAGGTATTCATAATTTCACAAGTTATTGTTTTTTATCAAATTTATCACGTGTTGGTATATGAGTAGTGATGTTATCGGTTTTGACGGCAGGCAGACAAAGCTTATCAAACTCCCGCATCGTTTCTGTGTCGATAATGCCAATTTCTTCAAAGTCTTTGGCGGTTTTGTGGATTGTTTCCATTAGACGGCTAGTCATGACGTGCTACCGCTATGAGCTTTTGATGTTCTCTCGTTAGATTGTGCTGTTTGTATTTTAACTCGTTACAGCACTCTGTTCTCTCACCAACTGCAACAAATACTCAGGAGCAAAATCTGCACCATTTGCCCAAGTAACGGTTTTACACACAGGGTCAACGACAGCGGATGCAAAAATAGTAGGGTCATTGAGTGGCTCAAACATCGTCCCCCATAACTCTCCCGATAAATCCGCATAGCCTTCTGTGCCATCATCAAACTGCAACCACAACCGATAATCAGCTAAGGGCTTGGCATGAGTTACATGTAAAATCATGTTAATTAATCCAATGGTTCAATGGACTTCATCGGCTCTCAAAAACGGTTTAATGTTTAAGCTTTTGTAGCCCATGTAATCACAAGGTTTTTACAGCGGTGGCTAAGTAATAACTCATTGTTTTAGCGTAAATTTGTCTATATTAGCCTGCGTGCTACAGTAATTAAATTGCCAATATGCCACAACAAAACGCGCCGACACCTAAGCCCACCCTAATCCATTGCCAATTTCCCCATGTTTTAATCGCCAAACTAAATTTATCCCGATCCATCGCCCGTGCGTTGAAGACGGCATTGGCATTTTTAAAGAAAATAAAAAAAGTCGCCAATACACACAATGACAAGAGCGTAGAAGTCGCCATTAGCCATTTTCCATCGTTTTTGATTATAAAAAATAGTATCGACGATATCAAAGGAAGAACTGCGCTTAAGATTTCCAGTGGACTATAGAAACGAACCAACGCAGCCTGATTTTTGGTATACCAAGCAAAGAATTCTGATGGCGTTAGCTTCTGCCAAAAAGGAACAATGATGACGGCTTCTGTCAACATCGCGCCAGCAGTCAAGCCGAGCATTGCGACAGATATAAATCCCATAAAGTCAGCGATTAGGTTTAACACGTTAGCTCCATTGAGTAGCCAGAAAACAGTCAAAGCAAAAAAGAAATCTATCCTAAAATTGATAGTCCCACAAAAAAATATTGCGCACCATGGGCTAATTAAATACGTTTTTTGACATGAGTCGCCGAAAATTCACTCCCAACTCACATTACTCCTTCCCTCGACTTTTATACCAAACCAACAACGCCAACCCACCAAAAACCAAGACAATAAAGCCTACTTCCACCAAGAAAAACATCAGCTTAACCACTTCATTACGATAGTCCTTGTTGCTTCAATAACTCGGTCATCTCCGCATTTTCTACGCCATCATATATTTCTGCTACAGTGAGTGTCAGTCCTATAGAGGCAAACGTAACGTCATCACCTAAAAAGTATTTGGTTGATTTCCAGCCGTCGCTTTTACGAATCACTTCAATTTGCACAAAATCTTGGGCAATTAATACATATTCTTCAAGCGTCGCAATTTGCATATATGCCAACCGTTTTTCGGTTTCATCAAT
>JBKJUH010000009.1:0-3343 GCA_046590075.1 Agitococcus sp. | reverse complement strand
CGATGTTGTGGTCGCCACGCGACCCTAAACGTGGGACACCGTTTTATCATCAGCATGAAAAGGGCGTATTCGATTTACGACCCAATTTACCACCAGACATTGAACAATTAGTCATTGATGAAGTATTAAGTGAAGATTTACGACTCGGTTATGTGGCACTGACGCGCGCGGCACAACGCTGTTATGTACTGTGGTGTCCCTTAGACTCTATAGCCCATGTCAGTCAATCAGCGTTAGGACATTGGTTACCCGATGGTGTGAGTTCACTCAAAAAACTAGCCGAGAGCGCACCCGAAAATATCGGCTTATTTGCTATTGATAGCGAAAAATTACAGTCGTTTCAATATCATTCACCAAATAAACCCACGCTCAGCGTATTAAAAGCACCGCGTTTGCCGTGGGGTTATCGCTTGACCAGTTTTAGTAGTTTGCATCATGGCGCAAAAGCCTTACATAACCAAGATGAAGTGTTAGATGTAAAAAGTGATAATAGCAAAGTCAGTATTTTAGACCTTGAAAATGAGGCCGTAACCGCGCGTTTTAATTTTGCAGGTAAAAAAGTCTTAGCAACGAATGTTGGTAATTGCCTACATCAAATTTTTGAATATGCCGACTTCACTAAACCTGTAGCCGAGTGGCATGACAACATCACCAAACAATTAAATGCCTATGGCATATTGACTACATGGCGTGATGATGTTGTGACGTGGCTCAGTGAAGTCATGCAATCACCACTTACGCCCCGTTTAACGCTGCAACAACTCAGTTTTGAACACACCTTGCGTGAGTTAGACTTTCATTTACCGTTAGCCAAATTCCAACCCGTACAATTGATTCATTGCCTACGTCAACACGGCATAGACGTACCCGAGTTGCCTGCACAAACCATTACAGGTTTTATGAAAGGTTCAATCGACCTCGTGTTTCAACATCAAGGCCAATATTTTATTGCCGACTATAAAAGTAACCATTTAGGCCATCAACTTAGCGACTATCAACAAGTGCAACTCGCCGAAGCCATGGCGCATAGTGGTTACACGCTACAAGCGGCTTTGTATGCTTTAGCTTTGCATAAATGGTTAGCCAGCCGATTACAACACTATGACTTTGAACGGCATTTTGGCGGTATCTTTTATTTGTTTTTACGCGGCATGCATGCCGATGGTCAAGAAGGCGTGTATTTTTGGAAGCCCACGTTGCAATTATTGGAGCAACTCAACGCCTTGCTGGGAGCAACTACATGACTTTAAGTTTACCGATAGATCGCAGCGAATATGGTTCGTCATGGGCAGATAGTCTAGCCAGTCTGTTAGTACGTCTTCATGAAACTCAGGGCGGCAATCCTCAACACACCTTAAAAATTGCAGGATTGACCCGTGATATTTGTCTGGCACTCGATAGTGGTCATTCCTGTTTAGATAAACCACATTTAGAAAAAGTCGGCTTTTATCGCTCACCTGTGATTGTCTCAGCGCAATATGCTCTACAACACGTTGCACCATTAGTCTTAGAGCAAAATCGCTTATATTTATACCGTTATTGGTTTGATGAATATCAACTCGCCCAAGCCATTCAACAACTGAATCGTGCCATTCCTGTCACGCTTAATTCCGAACAAATTCAACAAGTCTGTAACGGCACCCATAGCGCACAACAACAAGCAGTAGAAGTGGCGTTGGCGCAAGGTTTAACCATCATTACGGGTGGGCCAGGAACAGGAAAAACATTTACTGTCGTTCGGATTCTGATGGCTTTGCTGCAACAAAACCCACAGCTAAATGTCGCCTTAGCTGCGCCTACAGGTAAAGCCGCTGCGCGTATGCAAGAAGCCTTACGCAATAGCCTACAACAAACGCCCTTAGCGGCTGACTTATTATCGGTGTTACCGAATACAGCATTTACGTTGCATCGCTTATTAGGCATGGGGCACGGCACACAAGCCAAATATAACGCAGCTCAACCGTTACCGTATGATTTAGTGATTGTTGATGAAGCCTCAATGATTGACTTACGCATGGCGACACAATTACTCGCCGCCATTGCACCAACCGCACGCTTGATTTTATTAGGTGATGCTAACCAATTAGCCGCCGTCGAAGCAGGCGCAGTGTTAGCCGAAATTAGCAAAGCCGAACGATTAAAGCCAAGTAGCGTCCAACTTACCGAAAGCCAGCGTTTTGGAATTAATAGTGGCATTGGTCAATTAGCAACAGCCATGTGTGCAGGAAATGCCGAGGCCACGCGCGAAGTGCTACATCGCAAACTACCCGATGTCGAATATTATCCACTAGAAACCCCCGAGGCTTTAGCGCAAAAACTGTTTCAGCCGTATTTGCCGTTAGTGACCGCACTAACAACACAACAAAGCCTCAGCGAAATACTTAACACTTTCGACAAATATCGGGTTTTATGTGCGTTACGCGAAGGCGCGTATGGCGTGTTTAGTATTAACCAACGCTTAAGCATATTATTACAACGCGCCTTATCCTTACCCGAAGATAGCAGCAATGTGTGGTTTCATGGCCGCCCTGTCATGGTGACGCAAAACGACTACACTCTTGGTGTCTTTAATGGCGACATTGGCATTACCTTAGAAGAAGATGACGGGTTTTATGTCTATTTCCCCGCCCGTGATGGCGAACCAATGCGTGTCTCTGCCGCACGCCTAGCACATAGTGAAACAGCACTGGCATTAACCATTCATAAATCACAAGGCTCAGAGTTTAAACGCGTTGCTGTAGTTTTACCTAAAGAAGACTCCGCTATCCTTAGTCGAGAACTGCTTTATACAGGCATAACCCGCGCAAAATCGCTAGTTAGTATTTGGGGTTTACTGCCTTTAATAGAAAAAGCAGTACAACGTAAAACTCAACGCGCCTCAGGCTTACAAGCCAAGCTCGACCAAAGCTTAGGGGAAATCGCGTATCAAACAGAACAGGATTCTTTGGCGTGATGTTTGAAGGTGCCTTTGCGTGATAAATCAGCGCATTGTTCAAAGCGCGTGCAAACGAAGTGGATTTTCTAAAGTAATGAAAAATTCTAGAATAATTGGTTGACACTCATCGTCAAATCTATAGAATGCGCGGCCTGCCAACGACGAAGCGAAAGCGAGTGGTTGAAGGGGTTGTAGGTGATTAAGAGTAGTTAGAAATAAACGAAATTGATGATTGACAACGGTAAAAAGAGCTGTAGAATACGCAGCCCGACATGATGAACGAAGCGATTGCTGAGTGAGTGATGTTGCATTAATCAGATGATGATTGATGAGATCTTTAACAGTAGATAAGCAATTTGTGTGGATTTTTGCTATTGAGGGTATCGTACTAAGATATATCAATGGTTG
>JBKJUH010000001.1:0-4744 GCA_046590075.1 Agitococcus sp. | reverse complement strand
ATTTGACGTAGAGGCAAAAAATCTTTTGCCCAACAATCTTCGTCATAGCAAAAGGCAAATAATTATTTGCCCCAATACGGTGCGAATGGCTACTCAGGAAATAATGCTTTCTCAAATTCAGGTAATGACTTTTGCATTTCGCCACCCATAAAAAGTTGCGGCTGTGACGGGGTAAAGCCTTCTTCTTTCTCTCTTAACGCAATGCTTTGTTTGGCTGCTTGAAACGCATTGACTAAAGAGTGCTCTTGACGTAAGGCTTCATCAAAAAATGCACGACCAAAATAGGTAAAATCGGCATCATCGGCACAACCAAATGAGGTTTTAGTCGCGGCAGCGGCCGTAATTAATAGGCTACTCGGTGTTTGCAGTGCAGGAATATAAGCCCCCGAAAAACACGAAGAAATCACCACAACACGCCAACGAATACCTGCTTTATCTAAGCCTGCTCTTAACCATGCAGGCGTGAGACTTTGTATTTGTAGAGGTTGATGGCTGAGTTCAAATGCACCATCGGCACTACCGTGTGAGGTTAAAAACAAAAACAATACGTCTTCATCTTTATTCATGCGTTGACCAATAGTTTCTAAGGCTTTGCTAATACTGGTGCGCGTAGCAATAGGTTGACTCAGTGTCGTGTCATCATCATTAATTAATACTAAAGAATGGCCATCAGTATCAAAACGGGTATCAAATAAGCTTTGTACCGACTCTACTTCGCGCCTAAACACACTCTGATAGGCCGCACCACCAATGCCTAAAAAATACCAATCTGTTCGTCCTTCTGTGCCTTGCTCAATTTGCGCTAAGGCTCTGCTCAACAATAAGGGCTGTACATAAAATGCTGCTTCTTCGGTAATGTGCGGCTCAGATTTTGGCACAACCACTTCGGCGGCATACCATAAACGCTGGTCTGAAAATAACGTAGACCAACCAAACAACATCGCCACCGCGATGACAATGCTGACAATACGCAGCCACCATACCCACGCCAACTGCCGACCAAACAAAGCCATGAGTGCCAGCGTTGGCCACACAAATAATGTTGGATACACATAAGGAATCCACTTGCCCAATGCTGCTGGAAACCACTCCGACAAAGCCGCCCACTGAATAGCTGATTGTAATAAACCCACCATAATATCGGCAGCTAACCACAAAATAACGGGGGTCAGAATCAGTCGCCAAACACCATAACGCTGAGCCAAAAAAACACCAACAATCAGCCACAAAAAGGAGGGAATTAAATAAGCGGCAAAACCAACGGGTTGCAATTCACCAGGCCAACCTTCGCTAATAAAATCAAAGGTAAAACTGGTGAGTAAACTCCCCAACAAGAAGGTTAAAAATTGAACGGGTGTTGGATGTAAATGCTTAAAAGCGCGCCTCATCCCTACAAGCATCATTAGTGCGGCGATAAAATTATCAAAAAAAGAACGCAAAAATAAGCCGATGGGGCGATGAGACATAATGACAGAATCCCAGAAAATCGTGCGGATAATAGCAGTTCATAGACGTTCTTAGGCAGGCTTTGCTAATAAAACATCTAAATTAATACATTCTGCCAACGCGCCAATATTTTCCACCGTTTGATAGGGCAATACCCCCAAACACGGTGCAGGCAACATCTGTTTTAAGCTCAAAATATTGTCTTCTATTGCTGCCATTGTCGGGTCAATGCTATTAGCAACCCAACCCACCAACCGTAAACCATCCCGAACAATAGCCTCTGCGGTTAATAAGGCATGATTCAAACAGCCCAAACGCAGACCGACAACTAGAATAACGGGCACATTTAGCTCTTTAGGTAACTCGGACAACATGGCTCTATCACTAATCGGTACACGCCAACCCCCTGCACCTTCAATGATTAACAATTGTGGACGATACATTAAGGTAGCGCGGGTATAACCCACTAGCTGATTCATCGTTAACCGTCGGCCTGCTTGTTTAGCCGCTAAATGTGGCGACAACGGCTCAAGCAATGCGACTGGATTGACCTCTTGGTAGGGTAATTTAAGGCTACTGTAGTGCTGCAACAACAAAGCATCACTATTACGCAAACCGTCAGGCGTTTGTTGGCAACCCGAGGCAAGGGGTTTGATCCCTAAAGTCGTTAAACCTTGCTGATTCGCTGCCTGTAATAACGCACAGGCCACCGTTGTTTTGCCAATATTCGTATCTGTGCCTGTTAAAAAAAATGCTGCCATTGAGGATCTCTTTAGTATTTATTGCCATAAACCATCAACACTTCATAGTGCAGTGGCAAACCTTGTGCAACCCGAAATTTTTTCATAGCTTGCTCTAAGGCAGCCAACTGCCCTCGCCCCCACAAGCCTTGTTGCCGTGATTGTTGTAACTCATTGGCACCAATCGCTTTCAAACTTTTTAACAATGCTTTTGTGGAGTCATAGTATTGATAAAACGCGCTTTGTTGATGACTTTTTATCGTCAAACCTGCTTGCTGTAATGCTTCTAACCATGTTTGTGAGGAAAAAAACCGATTGGTATGACGACTATTATCCACCATTGCCCATGCCTGATTTAACTCATGCAACGTGCCATCAATAGGAATCGCTAAACAAAATTGGCCGTTTTTTGCTAATACTCGGCTTAATTCATGGGCAAAATCATCAGGCGAAGCTAACCATTGCAAAGCAAAATTACTCACCACACCATCAAAACAATGGCCTGTAAACGGCAAACGGGCGGCATCCGCTTGAATCGCTACAATTGACGGATGTTGCAAGGCTTCGGCACTTAACATGGGCGCGGCAATATCTAAGGCGACAATCTGCTCAATCGTATGACTCTCGGCAATATGACGTGTCAGCCAACCTGTACCACAACCAATATCCAACACTCGCCCGTGTAAACTTTGCCCTGCAATAAGCTGTTGTGCCGATTGTTTTTGCGCTAAGGCTTGCTCATCATAATGACTAGCAGCAGCACCAAAACGCTGGGCAATACGCTCGTTTAGCGACAACTCGGCAAAAGCACTCATTCACAAACCTCCTGCGCCCATTGCCGTAATTTATCGGCAACTATTTCAGGATGTGACACAAACGGCACATGAGCCGCGCCTGCAATAGTCACACACTGTAAATGCGGACTAATACCTACTAAATCGTCGGCGATGGATGAAGGGACGAGTACATCTTCTTGCCCTAAAATCCAATAAACAGGTTGTTTTAATTGTGCTAATTGTGGCCGAAAATCTTCTTTTCTTAGCGTCGCTAGACCAACTTGCAATACTACTAATGGCGGTAATGGAGTCATTGGTAATTGTTGTTGCAAGCAGCGAATATCTTGCCTTTGACTAACTGAACCTTGACATTGCAACGCGATAAAGCGTTTTAACGTCGCTTCGAGGTTAATAGTTAAACCCTGTTGAAATGCCTGAAAATCGGTAACTGACATAGCATGTGGCCAATCATCACGCGCAACAAAACACGGATTACAGGCCATCATCACTAATGCTTGTACACGCTCAGGATAGTGTGTTGCTATTGTCATCGCACACAAACCGCCTAACGACCAACCACACCAAATAGCCCGTTGAGGCGCAACGGCTAATATCACTTTTATATCTATTGTTGCATCTATCACGGTGACATGAAAAGAACGCTGCAAATACGGCAACAACAATTGCCATACGCCTGTATTCATGCCCCAACCCTGCAACAAAACTAGATTTAAGGCATTAGGATTAGTGGATGGATATGTTTGAGAATGGCTAGACATAATCTGCCCTCAACGCGGCTAAGGCAGTTAACAAGGCATCAATATCCCCTTCGCTATGACTGGCGGTTAAGGTAATGCGTAAACGCGATTGTCCTTGTGGCACTGTCGGTGGCCGAATGGCTGTCACCCAAAAACCCCGTTCTGCCAAAGCTTGACTTAACGCTAAAGCCTTGCTGTCTTCACCTAATAAAATCGGTTGAATGGCTGTTTGACTGGCCATTAATTGCCAATCTTGCTCAATAACGCCCACACGAAAGCGTTGAATCAGTTGTTGCAGATAATCACGTCGCCAACTTTCTGTTGTTAATAGCTGTAAACTTTGCCGCGTTGCGGCGGCAATTGCAGGTGGCATAGCAGTGGTATAAATATAAGGCCGAGCAAAATTGGTTAAATAATCAATCAACTCTCGACTACCTGCGACAAATGCGCCAAACGTGCCGAGTGCTTTGCCAAAGGTCGCCATATAAATATCAATATCCTTTTGACAGGCAAAGTATTCGCCAATGCCTGCCCCTGTTGCACCTAAGACACCAAAACCATGAGCATCATCAATCATTAACGCTGCTTGTTGTTGCTGGCTAATTTGCACTAATTCGGGCAATAACGCGGCATCACCATCCATACTAAACACACCGTCAGTGACGATGAGTTTTTTGGCGCAATGGCTTTGGGCTAAACGTCGGTTTAAGTCGGCCATATCATTATGATGATAACGACTAAAGGTCGCGCCACTGCTTAAACCACCATCCAATAACGAGGCATGATTCAAACGGTCTTCTAGCACCAAATCACCACGCCCCACTAAGGCATTAATCACACCGACATTAGCCATATAGCCCGTTGAAAATAAAATAGCGGCTGGTTGTCCTGTAAACGCAGCCAGTTCTTCTTCTAAGGCCTGATGCTCACGATGATGACCACACACTAAATGTGCCGAACCACTGCCAACGCCGTATTTTTCTGCTGCTTGAATAAACGCTTTTTTAACGAGAGGATGATTGGC
>JBKJUH010000389.1:0-3206 GCA_046590075.1 Agitococcus sp. | reverse complement strand
ATCAACTCAATCTCTGATTGTCGCAACTTATTGCTTTGGCAGCCTTGTAACAACACGGCGGCTAAATAGGTTTGGCGAACGCTGGTATTAAATTGCTGCATCGCTCCTGTTTTAACGCTGATATCAAACAACGCCTGCCCTTCGGCAATACGACTAAGTTGATGTAATTCCGTCCAAATTCCCGCAGGCGTTTCTTCATATTGGCGGAAACTATCGACCAAAAAACTCTGTAACTCCGCAATGGTGCGTTGAATCGCGGTTGCCGCTAACAGCTGGGCACTACGCCGCCCAAGATCCATAAAACCAACACGCCCTTGCAGCTTTCGTAGCGTCTCTACCGCAATGATTTTATAATTTAAAGCGAGCTGCCGACGCAGAGCCAAAATTAAGGCCAACACACGCCGCCCATGCACAGGTAAAAATAGTGATTGGTTTAAGGTATGTTTTTCTAGGGTCGTTATTAAATTATAAATGGTTGGTTGTAACACGTCTAAGAGGTCTAAACGTAGTGTTTCCTCAATATCAAGACAAGTTAACTCACTGATGGTTTGATACAGTTGCTTACCGCTTTCGGAGGCATTCATCACCGGTAAAGCATGAACCCACAACTGCATTTGTGCTTTAGTATGCTTTACCAAGCTGAGAAACGTTCTATCGCGGGCAGGTAGCGATAAATCAACGGTATTGAAAGGTGTTGTGGCCATAATAATTATTCAAAAAGCGAGAAAACTCTCAAACTTACCCAAAAAACGACATCACTACATGGCATTAAACTATGATAGTTTTCTCTGTACATGACAAAAAGAGAAAAACAACATAACATCGCCATTACTGAAGCCATAATAACGCCATACATTAATGCGCTAATAGTGACGATATTAGGCATATGTGTGGGCATTTTGTCCCAATAAAACGGTAATACGCAACCCATCGCTACGGCCGAAATCACTAAAGAACCTGTGGTTTGCGCTAAGGGATGCAATCCTGAGTTTTCATACTTTAGGACTTACGCGGTTATCGCTTATTTGTTCACCTTTCAGCCGCTTTAAGCGGTCTTATGTTCATCGCGATGCGATGCGTAAGTCCTGATTAGCCCTTCGCCTGCTGCTGCAACCATTCAACGACATCTGAATTTTGCACACGGTCATATATTTCTCCAACGCTGAGCGTGAGTCCAATAGAAGCCAACGTCAGTTCATCGCCCAAATAATAGCGTTCTGGTAGTCCCCAATTATTACTCCTCCGCATGACTTCTACTTCCACCATATCTTGTTCAATGAGCACATATTCTTCAAGGCTGGGAATCTGTAAATATGCCATTAGCTTGGTGGTTTTATCGGCGCGGCGTGTGGATTTTGAGAGGATTTCGACAATGATTTTGGGGCTATCGGTAAAATAGCCATTGACATTGGAACAGTCCACCATAACATCAGGATAGAAGTATTTACTGCCGATGCGCACTTTCATATCCGAGGCATACGGCTGGCAAGGCTTGCCTTCAAGATGATTGCCAATTTTTCTGACGAGTGTTGCTGAGATACGATTGTGATTCGAGTGCGCCCCTGACATGGCATACACTTGCCCGTCGATGTACTCGTGCTTAATGTCAGAGAGCTTTTCACCCTCTAAATACTCATTTTCACTGATAAATGCTATTTGTTGTGCAGTCGCCATGATTCGCCTCTCCTAAGCCAATCCCGCATAAACGTGTTGTACGTCATCATCACCGTCAATAGCATCTAAAAATAATTCAACTTCTTCACGCTCGGCATCGCTTAGAGTCATTGGGCTTTTTGGCCGATAACCCCATTGCGCGGATTGCACCGTAAAACCAAAATTAGGCAAGGCATGAAGGACGGTATCCATTTCTGTTAACGCGGTAAAAAACAAGCATGTGCCATCTTCACCCAGTTCAAAATCTTCTGCACCTGACTCAATAGCGGCGAGTTCGGCGTCGGTATTGGCGGAAGTTGCCGTTGCTTCTATCATGCCTAAATGGTCAAAATCCCATGCTACCGAACCCGATGCCCCTAACTGCCCTTTGCGAAACAACACCCGCATACTAGAAATAGTGCGGTTAATGTTGTCGGTTAAACATTCAACAATAATCGGTACACGATGGGGAGCAAAACCTTCATAGGTCAACTTTTCAAAATGAACACCACCATCGACCAAACCTGCACCTTTTTTTATGGCACGCTCTAGGGTTTCACGCGGCATTGAGGCTTTTTTGGCTTGCTCAACCACTAAACGCAAACGCGGATTCATGCTTGGGTCTGCACCTACACGCGCAGCGACCATGATTTCTTTCGACAATTTGCCAAAAATACGACCTTTGGCATTGGCGGCTATTTCTTTATGTTTTGCTTTCCACTGTGCGCCCATAACATTTCTCTTTTAAATTTTTGTTTACTCATCACGCTATGCGTAACTTTATCACTGTTGCTAACTGTACGAAGATAAATAATAACGCAGCCACCAACACAATACTGGGGCCTACAGGAGTGTCCCAATAAAAACTACTGATTAAACCACCACTCACTGCAACCATACCCACAAAAGCCGCCAGCACCGCCATGCTATGAGGATTACTCGCCAATGGCCGTGCCACTAACGAGGGAATCACTAACAAAGCGGTGATTAATAAACTACCCACGACTTTCATGGCCACGGTAATGACTAAAGCGAGTAATAACAACAATAACACGCGCAGTCGTAAGACGGGTAACCCTTCGACAGCGGCTAAATCTTCATCAATAGCGGTTAACACTAAATCGCGCCAACAAAAGGCCAATACCGCTAAAACACTGACTAATGTTGTCACTAATAACGGTAAATCATCGCTACTCAAACTCAGTAAGTCACCAAATAAATACCCGAGCAAGTCCACACGCACGCCTTGATTTTGACTAATCACCACTAAGCCCGCACTTAATGTCGAAGCTGATAATAACGACAACAACGCATCCGACGGTAATTGTGGCCGCCCCAAAACGCTGGCTAATAACAACGCCAACAACACACACACGGTGACGATACCGCCCCACACAGGCACATGCAGCCACACGCTTAAACCCACGCCCAATAAAGTCGCGTGCGATAAACTATCACCAAAATAGGCCAAGCGTCGCCACACTAATAAGCAGCCCAACGGTGCGGCTACCAGCGCAACAAGGCTACCGCCTAACCATGCTGGCCATAACAAT
>JBKJUH010000302.1:0-15354 GCA_046590075.1 Agitococcus sp. | reverse complement strand
ATGGCACAGTCTCGACTGCCAGAATTGACGGAAGCGGTTTTTCGCTGGCAATTAAATGAAGATGCCATGGCAACAGAGAAACTGGCGGAGGGCATTCGGTTGTTTTCGGCAGATTTAAGAACATTAGAAGGAAAGATTTTGGCGTTATTAACTTAACTAAAATGCTGTAGGTCGGACTTTAGTCCGACTTATTGACTAAATTTTATCCTCACCCTGCGCTTGTTGTTCCATTTCTAAGGCATCGACCAAATTTTTGAAGGTTGCTTGGTTTTGTTCGCTTAAACCCATTAACACCCGATGCGCGGCAATCACTTTCGCCATCATCACTTGCTCGGAGGGTTCTACTTCGGGTAACTCATTCACACATTGCTCTTCGTTTTTACAAGCCAAAATAATAAAGACTTGGTCAAAACCCATGCTTTCTAACACACGGCTAATATCAGGATTGGTGGACAAAATAATAGGTTTGCGCTGATTATACATCTGCAAGAATACAGCGGTTTTGGCAATTAAACCTAAAGCGGTGCTGTCGATATAATCCGTTTCCGTTAAATCAATGAGAATCGAAGATAACTGAGCATCGACAAATATCTTTTCTAAAAAGTTATCCAAGGTCGCACACATCGACGCACGGATTTCACCTGTGAACTTTAAAACATAAGTGCCATTATGCACTGCAAATAAAATATGGCCTGAAGGCATACTAAGAAGCTCGTTTAATCACTAGCAATGCAACGTCATCGGGTAATTCATCATCATCGGTCAATTGTAATAATGACACAAGATCATCTACTGTTTGTACTTTTATTGCCATCGCCTGCAATTGTTTTTCTTTATCTGCCGCTGAACCTTTAGGCATTACTTCTAAAACACCGTCAGAAGTGGCTATCAGGGTAAAGTTTTGCGCCAAACTCACCGAATGTTCTTCGTGGTGTACTTCCTTAAACAATCCCAACGGCAATCCACGTCCCGCTAAAGACAAAGTGACATTTTCACACACCAATAACGGCGGCGGATAGTGTGCCGCAACGCTGTAAGTTAGTCGATTGTTTTCTAAGTCAATGACCCCACAAAACATCGCTAAATGTTTCCCCATCTTCGTGGCAATCAATTCTTCGTTAATGGCGGCTAAAATTTTGGAGGGGGCAACAAAGCTGACGCTGGTTTTGCGCTCATAATGTTTTTGAATACGATTGGTGATGGCTTTCAAAAAAACGGTAACAAAGGCACTCGCAGCACCGTGTCCCGAAACATCGGCCAAGTAGAAACCCAGTTTATGATCGCCAATTTTGAAATAATCAACAAAATCGCCCGATAAATATAAAGAAGGGAATATGCGATGACTGACAACACAGTCTTCTGAAGCCTTAAAAGGTGTGGGGGGTAATAAACGATACTGAATACGTCGTCCTGCTTCTTGGTCTTCTTGTAGTGTCTCTAAACTACGCTCTAGCTCGGCATTAGCGGCTTCTAACTGCTGTTGATACTCACGATTCTCGCGCAGCAATCGTCCCCGCTCTAAGGCTCTTTGCACGGTATGTGACAATACTAAAACATCTCGATTTTTGAAGAAGTGGTCAACTGCGCCATTTTTTAACGCTTCTAGCACCACTTCCATCGGTACATCGCCCGATACCGTAATGACAGGAGTGCCAGGTGCTTCTTCAAGTAGCACCATTAACAGTTGTTCTTGACTAAAAACCAAGTCGGCAATAATCAGTTGATGGCGGTCACGACGAAAAAGAGCCAACCCGAGTTCGACATTGTCACTGACGGCTACCGTATGTCCACAGGCCGTTAAGTTTTCGGTCAGCCATTGACGCATCTCTTCATCAGGATGAATAACCAAAATGTAACCGTGATCGGTATTCAGCGTCATCATGATAGACATACTAACGAAGAAGGTGAATTAAGGAAATCATAACTATGACCATCAATTATGGCGTTGTTGGTGATGACTCCGTGCTGGCATCATCCTCGTCGTCCATAAAAGTGTCTTTGACTTGTCCATCATGCACTAAAAAATTACGCCGTTGTAAATATACGTCGCGTAAAAACACATACTCGTCGCCTTCGATGATTTTTTCCAGCGGAATGAGATCGGCTCGGAAGTCAACCAACTCTAATGCGAACAAACTGACATTGGTAGTGGTGTCTTTTACCAAGTTTCGCGGATTAACCGCAGAATCAAAAGGTATTGCCAAGGCATCACGCACCGTACTTGAGCCTAAAAAAGGCAACATCAGATACGAGCCCGCAGGTGCGCCCCACTTACCAAAGGTTTGACCAAAATCTTCTTCGTGTTTGTTAAGACCCATGTTTTGCGCGACATCTGCAAAACCTAAACAGGTGACCGTATTAATGACAAAACGGCCTGCATCATTTGCTGACTGCAAGCCTTTACCTTGCAAAGCATTATTTAATGCCACTAATGGCTCTTTTAAATTATTAAAAAAATTGCTTATGCCATTATCAATGATTTGCGGGGTGATGGCTCGATAGCCTTTAGCGACAGGCTTCAAACAACAATTATCAATTTGTTTATTAAAACGATAAACAGGACGATTAAAAGATTCCCAAGGGTCTTGAGGGTCAGATGCCCACGTCACATTGGGTAGTGTGCCGAGAATAAAAGATAGCGTGGCGAATTCAGCGAAACGGCGCAACATACCTTACTCTCTAATATAGACATTGTGTACGCCATTTTAAGCAAAATTCCACACAAAAAGAATGCTCTTTTGACGGAGATTTTAGGGTTTAACCCCTAATATCACCTCTGATGCCGATAATATTTGTAAAATACCAGCCCCCGACCTTAATAACTGCGCTGAATCGAAATGCGTCTCAATGGCTATCTGCTGTAATAACTGCTGCCCTGTCAAGACCGTATTCGCCTGCATTTTCTCAATTAAGAAGGCGGTTAAGGGATTACTCTCAATGACATTAACTACATCAAACTGATTGCGGACAACAATTAAACAGCTCACTTCTGACGGTTTAATCGTAGGTTTCGTTTCGCTAAAGGTATGGACTGGCCACTGATAAATTAACGGCCAAACAAAGGGATTCACTACAGGTATGGCTGCTAATAAATCACCCGATTGATAGATGGGCATATTAGCATCGGCAATATCTGCCGCCAATTCTACCCATTCAAAATGAGCCAACTCAATGAGCCACGGATAATCCAGCTCTAAACCTTGCGTGGGTAAAAACGCTAAAAACTCTTTGGCGATGTCGTAAAAATACGGACTTTGGCAGTGATGTTTGGCAAAAAAATCTAACAATAGCTGCTGCCAACACGCTTCAGGCAAACATCGTTGCAACACAGGAAAGGCATTTTCGACAAAACTACTGACATTATTAAAAAACAATTCACGATAAATAGTGAGACGACGTGGTTCGATATTGTCTGGCATTGTTTGTATGCTGGGTTGACGTAGCCAGCTCGTCCATTGCCGTTGTATATGTTGAAAATCATCCATAACGTAGCACCGAAGTCGTTTCGACAGCCTGAGCCTGATGCTGTCTTATTAACTCCACTTCTAGCAGTAAGTCTGCCAACGGTGGAATATTAAAATCCCGTTCGAGTAATGTTGGCAAAACGCCAAATTTTTGATAAGTGAAGTCTAATAATGCCCACACTTCTGATGAAATATCATCACCATGGGTATCCACGCGTAGGTCTTCTGCTTCAACAAAATGGCCAGCCATATGCACATAGGCCATTTTATCGGTAGGTAAGGCCTGAATAAACGCGTAAGGGTCGTAACCATGATTGATGCTGTTGACAAAGACGTTATTCACATCCAACAGTAATTCACAATCTGCTTTGGCCAATACTGCTAACAAAAACTCTAACTCTGACATTTCTTGACTGGGTGCGGCGTAATACGACACATTCTCTAAGGCGATACGTCTTCCCAAAACGTCTTGCACTTGCATGACTCGACTGGCGACATGATTCACCGCTGCTTCGGTAAATGGAATGGGCAGCAAATCATAAAGATGGCCTTCGTCACCCGTGTAACTCAGATGCTCAGAATAACAACGGACTTGATGGTCGGCAAAAAATTGTTTTAATGCCTGCAAAAATGTTAAGTCTACAGGTGCAGTACCACCAATAGATAACGACAAGCCATGACAGACCATCGGAAATCGTTCGCTATAAGCACGTAATTGTTTAGCATAACGTCCTCCCATGCCTAGCCAATTTTCTGGAGCTAACTCAAAAAAATCAGGTAGCGTGAGCGATTCAGTCAACAACTCAGTCATAAAACTGCGCCGTAACCCTAAACCTGCACCATTTACATAGGAGGATCTAGTTGTCATTAACGTTATGTCCTGTTAGTTTTTAGCAGGTGTTACCGTCGATGCTTTGGCTTCAGCGGCTTTTTTCTTCGCACCACATTTGCCTTCGCCACACTTACCTTCTTTGTGAGCTTTCATTTTAGCTGCACCACATTTACCTTCTGCCATGCCTTTGCTAGCACCGCATTTACCTTCGACGGCTGTTTTCATGCCGCCACATGAACCTTCCTTCATATCTTCTTTTTTCATACCGCCACATGAACCTTCATGGTTACCCGCCAAGGTCATGGTCGTCACTGTTTTAGCAGCAAAGGGATTGGTGTCGGCATGAGTCACACCCGCCAAAGAAACGGCTAAAACAGCAGCAATAGGGGTTAAGGTTGATAGTTTCATAGAAATTCTCCGCAGGTTTTGGTAAAAAGCAACAACAGTGTCGCACTACCCTTTGGATGACATAAGTACAGTTTTGTGACGCTCATTAGTCAAAATAAACCCATAAAAAAAGAGACGCAATTTTTGCGTCTCTTTTACATCAACCACTAAAAAACAGTTAGATAGCTAATATTTGAGCAAACAATGCTTTTTGCTCAGCACTTGGGCGTGCTGTTTGCAACATCATTAATTTGGTCATATCGCCTTCGGCTTTAATTTGGCCACTCATAAACGCTTGCATCGCTGCGCTCATATCAAACTCTAAAAACACTTTCTTTAACACATCGGCATTCATGGTCAGTTTAGTAGTCGCTGCGGCATTTAAGCCTTTTTCCAGCTTGCCGCCATTGATGGCCATTTCAACATTGCCGTTTTCGGTGCCCGTAACAACCATATTTAACACAATGCCTGCAAGTGCTGGCGGCAAATTCAAATCGCCCGCAGCTGCTGTTAATTCCACAACTTTATCAAACCAAGCATCAGACAAAAAACTACTCATATTACGCTCCAAAAAAATTTAAGGGTTTTATTTAAGCAGGCGTACCGTAACCGATTGTTTGCTCGGTTGGCAACCATTCTCATTAAAGTAATAATAAGATTTTTTTTTGAACATTATCGCCACTAAAATCCCCAATAAATCATCAAGAACAATGCAAAACCATAAAAAAACCAATAGAATGTCACAGGGTTGGGAAAAGCTCTCTTCAAGTCCAAGCAGTCAAAACATTTGTCCGATGTTCGTGGTATCGCAAAAATTAGATTGTAAGGCGTAAAGTACGCATAATTCCCTTAGTAACTTTGTGGTTTAAGGAGCCTATGTATGAGTCACAGCCACACGAGTAGTAACACACCCGTGGCGTATGAAATGGGAATAGTCCGACAATTCGTTATTATGACGATTTTTTGGGGTATTGTTGGCATGTCAGTGGGGGTATTTATTGCCGCCCAATTAGTCTGGCCTGTGCTTAATTTTGATACACCGTGGTTATCGTTTGGCCGTCTTCGTCCTTTACATACGAATGCGGTTATTTTTGCTTTTGGCGGGTGCGCTTTATTTGCCTGCTCTTATTATATTGTTCAACGGACGACGCAAACTCGGCTCTTTATGCCCAAGCTTGCCCAATTTACTTTTTGGGGTTGGCAGGCGGTCATTATTGCGGCAGCAGTGACTCTGCCCATGGGTTTCACCAGTGCTAAAGAATACGCCGAACTCGAATGGCCGATTGATATTTTAATCGCAGTGGTATGGTTTTCTTATGGTACGGTGTTTTTTGGCACATTAGCCACACGCCGTTCTTCGCATATTTATGTCGCTAACTGGTTCTTTGGTGCGTTTATTATCACCATTGGCTTGTTGCATTTGCTCAATAATATGGAAGTACCTGTCAGTATGTGGAAGTCTTACTCCATGTACAGTGGCACCACGGATGCCATGATTCAATGGTGGTATGGCCATAATGCAGTGGGTTTCTACTTAACAGCAGCATTTTTGGGGATGATGTATTATTTCATTCCTGTGCAAGTCGGTCGTCCTGTGTTTTCTTATCGCTTATCTATCGTGCATTTTTGGGCGTTGATTTCGGTCTATATGTGGGCTGGTGGTCATCATTTACACTACTCCGCATTACCTGATTGGACACAGTCGTTGGCAATGGCATTTTCGATTGTTTTGTTTGCACCGAGTTGGGGCGGCATGATTAACGGCATTATGACCTTGTCGGGTTCTTGGGATAAATTGCGTACCGACCCCATCATTCGTTTCTTAGTGGTTGCTTTGTCATTTTATGGCATGTCCACCTTTGAAGGCCCCATGATGTCGATTAAAACGGTCAACGCCTTGTCTCACAATACTGACTGGACTATCGGTCACGTTCACTCTGGTGCATTAGGCTGGTTGGGCATGATTACCATTGGTTCGTTATACATTCTCGTGCCGCGTTTGTGGGATCGTGAGCGTATGTACAGCATCAAACTGATTAACTTGCATTTTTGGTTAGCGACAATTGGCGTGATTTTTTATATCGCTTCGTTGTGGGTATCAGGGATTACCCAAGGTTTGATGTGGCGTGCGGTCAACGACGATGGCTCATTAACTTACAGTTTTGTCGAAGCCGTTAAAGCAAGCCATCCGTATTGGTTCGGTCGTTTTATTGGTGGCGCACTGTACTTATCGGGTATGTTCATTATGGCGTATAACGTCGCGATGACCATTGCCAACAAAAAACCTGTCGATGCAGACACCCTTAAATAACCACACCCATCAGGAGACACGCACATGGCTATTAATAAGCATGAAATAGTCGAAAAGAATGTTGGTGTGTTAATGGTGATGATTTGTGTCGCTATTAGTTTTGCCACCTTAGTAGAAATTGTTCCGCTGTTTTTTCAAAAGGACTTAAACGAACCCTTACCCGGCATGAAGCCCTTAACCGCGTTACAGCTTGAAGGCCGCGATGTCTATATTCGCGAAGGTTGTCACGTTTGCCACACCCAAATGATTCGGCCATTACGCGCAGAAACTGAGCGTTACGGTCATTATTCGGTGGCTGGTGAATCGGTTTGGGATCACCCCTTCTTATGGGGTTCCAAACGTACAGGGCCAGACTTAGCACGTATTGGTGAAAAATACTCCAATGACTGGCATTATGTACACTTGATGAATCCTCGTGATGTGGTGCCTGAGTCTGTTATGCCGAGTTATCCGTGGTTGAGTGAAAACAAACTTGACGGAGCATTGACCGCTAAAAAATTGGAAACTTTCCGTAATTTTGGCGTGCCTTATACCGATGCGGATATTCAAGGTGGTGCTGCCAGCGTCAAAGGCAAAACAGAAATGGAAGCCTTAATCGCTTACTTACAACAATTAGGCACTGTGATGAAACAACGGAGATAAAGTAATGACTGGCATGACTGTACTTTATATCATCGGAACGTTCTCGGCGATGTTTGCGTTTGCAGGCATTTGTTGGTGGACGTACACGCCCGTTAATAAGAAACGTTTTGAGCAGGATGCCCAGTTAGCTTTAGATAGCGATCCTGTCTATCAAAACCGTCACTTAGCGGGAGATAAAAATAAATGAGCGCATTTTGGAGTGCTTATATCACTATCATATCATTGGGCTGTTTGGCGTTTGTCATCGGTGCACTGATAATGGCTTCAACGTTGGACGTGCATCGCGAAAGTGACGGCACAACAGGCCACGAATACGACGGCATCACCGAATACGATAATCCTATGCCACGTTGGTGGGTCATGTTGTATTGGATGGGCGTAGCCTTTTTTATTTGTTATGTCGCTCTCTACCCTGCTTTAGGCTCTTACAAAGGCTTGTTGGGTTGGACTTCGTATGGCGAACACGCAAAGGATCAAGCCGCTTATGACGCAAAATACGGCCCTATTTTTAAAGCTTACGCAGAAAAGCCAGTTGAACAACTGTCTCAAGATGCGGCAGCAATGAAAGTCGCAGGTCGTTTGTATGCTAATAACTGCGCCGCTTGTCATGGTGCGGATGCACGTGGCGGCAAAGGTTTTCCTAATTTAACCGATGATGATTGGTTATATGGTGGCGAGCCTGACAAGTTAATAGAAACACTGACCAATGGCCGTGCTGCCGTGGTCGGTGGTGCAAAAATGCCAGCATGGGGCGAAACCTTAGGTGAGCAAGGCATTAAAGAAGTTGCCGCCTATGTTTTAACCTTGTCTGAGCGTAAATTGTCGGAAGCTGATACTAAATTGGCAGAAGCGGGTCAAGCGCGTTTTGTCGTTTGTGCGGCTTGTCATGGTGCTGAAGGTCGTGGCAATCAAGCCGTGGGTGCGCCTAATTTAACCGATACTATTTGGTTATATGGCGGCAGCAAAGCAACCATCGAAGAAACACTTCGTTATGGTCGTAATGGTGCAATGCCTGCGTGGGGTGAAAGCCTCGGCAAGGAAAAAGTACATTTGCTTGCTGCTTATGTATACTCGCTTTCTCATGGTGCTAAATAAGGCCTAAAGTCTAAAGTTGATAGGTCTTATCAATTTTAACGGCGAACCTTAGTGGTAATAGGCGTTATTATTACCGCTAAGGTTTCGCTCTCACTTCCTGTAAAACTTGTCATAAGGATTGAAACTTTAATTTATCCCATTATCGGTTGGTGACCCAGCTATGAGCCAAAAAATTCCCACGCAAGATAATTCTCCTAATCCAGTAAAAATTCATAGTCCAGAGCATGATTCCTTTAAAGGAAAAATCCAAGCACGCTCCATTAGTGGTTTTTTTAGTAAAATTCGTGCATCCAGCATGACCTTAGTCATACTCTGCTACATCCTATTACCTTGGGTCAATTGGGATGGTCGTCAGGCCTTACTATTTGATTTATCACATCAACAATTTTATATTTTTGGTTGGACATTTGCTCCGCAAGACTTCTTTTTTCTCTCTTGGCTGTTAATGATTGCCGCCTTTGGCTTATTTGTTGTTACCGTGTTTGCGGGTCGGGTTTTCTGCGGTTATATCTGTCCACAGTCGACATGGACAAAACTTTTTATGTGGATAGAACACCTTACCGAAGGCGAGCGTCATACGCGTATCAAGCTAGACAATGCCCCCTACAGCGCAGAAAAAATTGCACGCCGCACGATCAAACATTTTTTATGGTTACTTGTTTCCTTGGCAACTGGCTTTATTTTTGTCGGTTATTTTTCGCCTATTCACACCTTAGCACCTGATTTTTTTAGTGGCGCACTAGGTGGCTGGGGTTACTTTTTTATTGGCTTATTTACTGTCTTTACCTACATGAATGCAGGTTGGTTGCGCGAGCAAGTCTGTTTTATTATGTGTCCTTATGGCCGTTTTCAAAGTGTGATGTTTGATAAAGACACCTTAATTGTGTCTTATGATAGCGAACGTGGTGAACCACGGGGCAAACGTAAAAAAGAAAGTGACTATCTGGCCGAGGGTTTAGGCTCATGTATTGATTGCCAATTGTGCGTACAAGTTTGCCCAACGGGCATTGATATTCGCGATGGTTTACAATTTCAATGTATTCAATGTGCCTTATGTATTGATGCCTGCGACAGCATTATGGATCAAATGGGTTATGCACGGGGTTTAGTACGTTATACCACCGAAAATATCCTCACCAAAAAAACCAGTTACCATTGGCTACGTCCTCGTTTATTGGGTTTTTCAGCGGTACTTATCATCATGATGGGCATTTTTGCCTATAGCCTAGCCACGCGAGTGCCGTTAGCCATTGAAGCCATGCGCGACCGTAATCAGTTATTCCGCGAAAACAACGAAGGTTTAATTGAGAATGTTTATACATTGCGCATTATGAATAAATCGCAGAAAACAGCGACTTATCATTTATCGATTGAAGGTGATGAGCATATTACCCTAGTGAATGTGCCTGACTTTGCCTTAGTGGCGGGCGAAATTTCCACCTTACCTGTGACCTTACAAGCTGACCCTGGCTATTTGAAAAAATCCAACTACACCATTGAGTTTAAGCTCAAAGCCGTTAATGATGAATCGTTGACAGCAGAAACGGAAAGCCGTTTTTTAGCCCCTGTGAGTCATTAACGTGTTCCTTCTCGTAGGTCAGGCTTTCTCGTAGGTCGGGCTTCAGCCTGACAAGTCGAGTTGAAACTCGACCTACAGTTTACTTTCAAAATCAGTCGGGTTAAAACCCGACCTACAGTTTAATTTTCCAAAGGTACAACCCATGATTGAACCGCAACAACCCGATGCTAAACCTTGGTATTACCATCCGTGGGTATGGTTTGTGATTTTAATTCCCTTTACCTCGATATGCCTCAGTTTTACCATGTTGTACACCGCCATTACTCACAAAGACCCTGAAGTACAAGATGATTGGTATAAAGACCGTAAAGCCATTCGTCAAGATTTTGCCAAAGATGAATACGCCAGTGCCTTAACCATTGATGCGCAAATTAGCCAAACAGGGCAACATCTTAACGTGGTGATTCATAGCAATTATAACCTCGATAACGAAGCCCTACCTGCGACCTTGCAACTGGCTTTCTCTCATCCTACAGACTCTAAACGTGACTTAGTAACGGTTCTGCAAAAACAAGCCGATGGCAGTTATACAACTGACCTCAAACAAGCACTGACAGGTCGTTATTACCTAACCATCAGTACCAGCGTTTGGCGATTAAAAGACATGATTTTTTTACCACTTGCCGAAGCTACCACTCTTAAACCTGAGCCGATAAAATCGTAAATGACTACTTGTTTTCATTGTGGTGAACCGCTGCCAGCCAAGCCTTTTCACTTTCAGGTGCTGGGAGCCATGCGCGATATGTGCTGTATGGGCTGTTATGCCGTTAGCGAAGCCATTGTCAGTGCTGGCCTCGAACACTATTACCAAGAACGTGATGTTGTTAGCCCGACCGCGCCACTGCCCGAAGCACTTTCAGTATTACAAGGTTATGACCATCCCGACACCCAACAACAGTTTATTCATCGTGAACGTGATTTAGCCTGTGCGGAATTGAGTTTAGAAGGTGTTTCTTGTGCCGCTTGTGCATGGTTAATTGAACGCCGTTTGCTGCAAGAACCTGCCGTCAATCAAGCCAGTGTTAATCTGAGTAGTCATCGTTTACGCTTATTATGGGATGACAACAAAGCCCCACTCAGTCAATTATTAGCTGATTTAGAGAAGCTCGGTTATAAAGCCCGCCCTTTCCGCACCGACACTCATGCTGGTGTCTTAAAAAAAGAATCTCGGCAATTATTAATGCGTCTAGGTGTCGCGGCATTAGGCTCTATGCAAGCGATGATGTATGCGACAGGCATTTATTTTGGCGCATTTTCAGGCATGGATGTTGAGTTTAGGGATTATTTTCGTTGGATTTCGTTAATTGTTACGACACCGATTTTCTTTTATTCGGGTTATGTTTTTTATCGTTCTGCATGGTATGCCATTAAAGCACGTAGCTTAAATATGGATGTGCCTGTTTCTATTGCCTTGATTATTAGTTTTTTTGCCAGTATTTACGCCACAGTCACAGGCTCAGGTGAAACCTATTTTGACTCGGTCAGTATGTTTATCTTTTTTTTGCTGACAGGCCGTTATTTAGAAGCCAAAGCCCGACGACAAGCCAGCGAAACCGCCACCGACCTGATACCTATTTTGCCTAGATTGGCGCACCAAATTTTTGCTGACGGCCACCACGAACAAGTTCCTGTCACACAATTACTGGTTGGCGATAAAGTATTAGTCAAAGCAGGTGAAACCTTACCCTGTGACGGCAAAGTGCTTGACGGCAGTAGTGCCGTTTCCGAAGCCTTATTGACGGGCGAACCGTTACCAATTAGTAAAACCATTGGTGATTCGGTGGTCAGTGGTAGCCAAAACCATGATAGCCCATTAACGATTGAAGTCAGTAAAACGGCACAAAGCAGCACTTTAGCGACACTGCATCAACTCATTAATCGTGCCTTATCCGAAAAACCCTTATTAGCGCAACGTGCCGATAGAATGGCACATTGGTTTGTGGCGCGTGTTTTAGTATTAGCCGTGGTTGTGTATGTCAGTTGGTATTTTATTAATCCAAGTCATGCGTTTTGGGCGATGCTTGCCGTTTTAGTGGCAACTTGCCCTTGCGCTTTGTCCTTAGCCACGCCCGTCGCTTTAACAGCCGCCACCAATACCTTAGCGGAACAGGGCTTTTTAGTGACACGCGGTCATGTTTTGGAAACTGTTGCTCAAGCCACACATATCGTTTTTGATAAAACAGGCACACTCACCGAAGGCAAATTAGAGTTAGTACATATTAATGCTATTCAGGGTGATGAACAGCAAGCCAAATTATTGGCCGCCGCCTTAGAGCAATATTCCGAACATCCTGTTGCCACCGCGTTTAAGCCCTTAAAACTGGACTCTCTGCCAGCCGTTACTGATATTCACAACACCGCAGGTGCAGGCTTAACAGGTACCATTAACGGTAAAAGTTATTGTATTGGTCATGCAGAATTTGCCTTAGGGCACACCGCCGCCGCACCCGATGACGGTTATTTACGCATTTGGCTCAGTAGCAACCAACAAGCCATTGCTAGCTTTGACTTCCGTGACAAAGTACGGCTAGAAGCGCAAAGTGTTGTGTCGATGTTGAAACAAAAAGGCTTAACAACACTGATTTTATCGGGTGATAAATCGCAAGCTCCCCAAAAATTAGCCGCGCAATTAGGCATTGATACCGTGTTAGGAGGTTTATCGCCCCAAGAAAAATCGGCTTATGTGCAACAATTACAAGCCGATGGCGCAGTGGTGATTATGGTCGGTGATGGCGTTAACGATGCGCCCGTTTTAGGTCAATCACACGTTTCAGTGGCCATGAGTTCGGGGGCAGATTTAGCCCAAACCACTGCCGATGCTATTTTATTAGGCGACCGTTTAAGTGCCTTAGTTACTGCCCGACAAGTCGCCATTAAAACGCAAACTATCATTAATCAAAACTTAACTTGGGCTTTCGGCTATAATCTCAGTATCTTGCCCCCTGCTGCCTTAGGCTATATTCCCCCTTGGCTGGCTGCCATTGGTATGTCGCTAAGCTCGTTATTTGTCGTGATCAATGCCCTGCGCTTAAAGCGCGTCAACTGAGGTTACAACGATGGATATTATTTATCTATTAGTCCCGTTAAGTGTCGTGTTTTTAGGCTGCGCGATTTGGGCACTGCTGTGGGCGATTAAAAGCGACCAATTTGAAGATTTAGAAGGGCCAGCCAGCCGCATTATCATGGACGACCGTGAGATGAGACGCAAAAAACATGACTGAGTTGTTAATTATTGGTACGGCATTGGCGGCAGGATTTTTTGGTTCACCCCATTGTTTAGGTATGTGTGGCGGCATTGTCAGTGCGTTAAGTTTTGCCTTATCCAGCCAAACACCACAACGCCGATTATGGCTACAAACGCTATATCATCTGGGGCGTTTAGTTTCTTATAGCTTTTTAGGGCTGCTGGTTGGCTTATTGGGCAAAGGCTTATTAGCACCCTTCGTCAACTCCAAATGGCCTTATGTCGCTACTGCGTTAATGATGGTGATGTTTGGTTTATATTTAACAGGTTGGTGGCGTGGTTTAGATAAATTAGAAGCCGTTGGTGGCCGTTTATGGCAAAAAATGTCGCCGTTACGTCAGCGTTTTATGCCCATTAACAGCCCACCTCGCGCCTTAATTGCAGGCATGTTATGGGGATTTTTACCCTGCGGTTTGGTTTATAGTGCCTTAGCCTTAGCGTTAACCAGTGCTAATGCCCTGACTGCCAGTGCTGCCATGTTAGCCTTCGGTTTGGGCACATTACCCATGATGCTGTTAGCAGGCAGTAGCGCAGGCGCACTCAAACAAAAACTACAACAACATGGATGGCGCACAGCTAATGGTTTATTAGTGATTGCCTTTGGTGTTTGGACATTATTACAAGCTTTTTTGCATGGTGCTGGTCATCATCATGACCATAGCTCACATCAAGCTACTATTACACCGCCTGTCACCACAGCAACACAACCGACAGCCACATCTTCTAAAATTGCACCCACAGAACATCACCCTGAAGTTATGGATATGTCAGGTATGACCGACGCAGAAATGGCGGCAATGCCCGAACATAAACATCACCACTAATTACTGTTGAGTAACCGCCATGACTGTGCAAGTAAATAACGACCCCTTACATGGCCTAACCTTAGAAGCCTTAGTCACGCGCTTAGTGCAATTATATGGCTGGGTAGAGTTAGCTCGTTTTATTGATATTCGTTGTTTTAGTCACGACCCGAGCATCAAATCGAGTTTGACGTTTTTGCGTCGAATGCCTTGGGCGCGAAAACAAGTGGAAGATTTTTATATCGCTTTTGGTCATGCCGAATGGCTGAAAGACCATCCTGAGGGCGAATAACCGCTTAAAATACCCGTCCAATTTTATGATTAGCCCGTACAATGCTCATTAACAGATTAAACTAGCCTGAATCAGCCGATTCACTTTTGGAAACACCATGAAAATTATTGCTCGTAACTTAGCCCGTACCACCACCGAAGCTGAACTCACCGCCCTATTTGCCGAATTTGGTTTAGTTGAGTCGTGTACTTTAGTCATGGATAAAGACACAGGAAAATCTAAAGGTTTTGGTTTTATCGAAATGCCTAAACACATTGAAGCGAAGTTGGCAATGAAACGCTTAAATGCGAAAAAAATTGCAGGTAGTGTGATTCGCGTGAAATTGGCGGAAGATGGGGTTAAGAAGTAACTACGCCTTAATTGTAGGGGCGGTTTTAACCGCCTTTTGTATTACTGAAGGCGAATAAATTCGCCCCTACAAGCGAATTTAAGTTACTTATCCCGCAATTCCCGACGCAAAATCTTACCAACGGGTGACTTGGGCAACTCATCTTTAAAGACAATCGAACGCGGTAATTTATAGCCCGTTAAACCTGCTTTCAAATGAAGCATTAACGATTCTTCCGTCAAACTTGGGTCTTTTTTCACTACAAATAACTTAACAACTTCACCCGATTTTTTATCAGGAATACCCACGGCTGCACTTTCTAAAACGCCCGCATGGGAAGCGGCAACATCTTCAATTTCATTGGGATAGACGTTAAA
>JBKJUH010000266.1:0-2796 GCA_046590075.1 Agitococcus sp. | reverse complement strand
TATGAACATTGGCATGACAACGCCATTCCACATCAGGGTAATCACGACGTAATTGAGTCGCCATATCTACAGTAATCCTGCCGCGATTTTGTGGGCACAGTTGCAGCTTTGTCGTCGATAACTCACCAAGGAACGGCTCGTACGGCGGATTAGCTATGGCCAACTCAATCGCGTGAAGATGCGGTAAACGGCCATAAGCTCCAAGAGACACATGGATAGCTTTCTCAGCGTTATTACAAAGTGTAGGCATAATCGTTACGCTCCACATAACACTCTGAATGAGCCAATTGAAAACGGCTTTCAGCGACATGAATCGTTATCGTGCCGTCACCGCCTTCGTTGTTTTCCCAACCGCCATGATGAGCATCAACCCACGTTAAGGTAAAATCACGCAAGGCATCATCAATCGACATCGAGCTTTCGGACAATTGATATTGAGAATGACCGTCACGATATTCAGTCAGTACAGTATGAAAAAGAACTTGCTCCGTCGTGAGTAGGGGTAACTTTTCTTCAGGCTTGACCAATATCTCCATGACATCACCCGAATCACCACCACCTTCGTAGCGAATACTGACTTCGGTAATATTTAATGCAGCCAATGCCACTAATAAAGGTTGGCGGTTAGCGTGAATGGCATCCAGTGAAGCAGAACTATAAGGAAACATAAAAAACTCCTGCCTTAGGGTAAAGGCAATAAATGAAGAAACAGGCATAAAAAAGCCCCACTGAGCGATGAACTCAGTGAGGCTGTATGCCGTTATTAATAACGTAGGTTTTTGGTGATGATTACTTCACCATTAACAAAGCCGTCTCCAGTGCTTTCTGTTTAATCGCCGCACCTTGACCAAACCAAGCCGACTCTAAACGATGATCAACACTGCGAGCGCGACGTTCATGGTCAACAAATTCCGTAACAGAATTAAGCAAACCAAAAGCCGTACCTCTAGAGGATTCCAGTGATGAACCTTTCCCATTACCTGCAAACAAGGTTTTCGTTTTAGCCATCGTCCGCTCACACGACTGCACACTGGATTTACCACTTGGATCAGCAAAGACCTTGGCATAGAACTTATCAACTTCGGATGATCGAACCTTACGCTCGCTCAACGCCCTCAGCCGATACATAAATTCATCCCACTCTGAAACAGAAATACCCAATTGCTTCTTTACGGCCTGAGCATCAAAGTTGGTACTGTGAGGCACTTTCACCGCACCCGTACTACCAGCCAAAGCCACTGACAAGGTATTGTTACAAACCACGCGAATACTGGTGAACTGTGCCGTCGTCGCCAACGTACCATCACAAGCAGTAGCCAGCAGCAGATAACCATTGGTCACGTCATTACCTTTTAACGCCACGGATTGCCCCGTTTTCGCCAATGCCCAAATCTTACGACCGCCTTTTAATACACCTGCTGTTTCTAATTCAAATCCTGAAATTTCTGTCAGGTCACGATAGAACTCCAGAATTTCACGGGGTTGCACCACTTGGTAGCGTTGGCTAACCACTGACAAAGGACTATTAGTATCTGAACGGAATAAAACCTTGTTTTCGGGGAAGGACAGAATAGAACCTAGATTGTCTCCTTGGTTTTCGGTAATAAAGCGGACAGGCGTTTCATTGATTGTCCAATCCATGCCTGCTTGTTGTGCCCAAACTTCGAGCGGTTGATTTTCGGTGAGTTGATTACCGAGGCCATGCCAAGGGGTTTCATTGACATAAGCCATAGTTTCGACGAGATGAGCCATGATAGTTTTCCTGAGAAAATAGCGTGCATGACAAAACCACCCTAAGTATTAGTAAGAGTGGTTGTCTGTACGAGGGTAAGTGTTTAATAAGATAAGGGTGTAGGTAGAAATTAACGATGAAATGCGAGTGTGAAAATTAATCGCATTCTTGGCTAAACGAATAACCACAATGCAAACATTGGTAGTTATCTAAAATGTGATCATCAACAAACTCACCAAATTTAGAACCTGCTGCACCACCCGCAGCACCGCCAATTAAACCACCGAAAAGTGCGCCAGCTAAACCACCGACCATCGCACCTAAAGGGCCAGCGGCCATACCAATCGATGCACCGACTTCTGCACCGCTAAAAGCACCACTTGCACCGCCAGCCGCGCCAGCGACCGTACCGACGGCACTACCTGTTTTCTTACCATGATGTTTAGTGCCAACTCGTTGAGAGTGGCAGTTAGGACAAATTAAAGCCATGTTGTATATTCCTGAATAATGAAAACGGCATAACGCCAAAAACGCTACTGGTGTGAGCCAGAGCGTTTGTGGTGGGTATAGCCATGAAGTTTTGAGACGAGAGGGAGGTTGGTTAATCACGTGTAACGGTGATTAAAAAGAGTCTCTCAGTAGAATGATATATATTTGAAAATAATTGGAATTTTAGGTTCGTTGGAATGCAATCTGGTTGTTACATTTTTTTTGATGATTTTGTTGCTGGTTATTTGCGCGTTATGCGAGTAGTTAGGGTATTCAAACGTGGGGAGGGACGAGCGTTTTAATAAAAAATCACAACTTGGATTGCTAAACAGAGGGCTTTATATAAGTTAGAAAGCGTAAGAGTTACGACTCATTAGCTTTTAGTACAGCATCGAAAGCATGCTCAAAGTTGTCATCATCATCATCGAATCCAAAGTCAGGCACATATTTACTTTCATCTTCGAAGTCTTCTTCCTCCACGGAGTCATCCTCTTCCTCCACAAAGTCATCTTCTTCAATGGTGTCATCATCTTTAATGTCATCTTTTTTCACGGTGTCACTCCCCTCAAAAAAAT
>JBKJUH010000137.1:0-2936 GCA_046590075.1 Agitococcus sp. | reverse complement strand
TGACTAACTTACTTTACAATCCTTACGCGGGCTTAGATGCTAAATCAAGAGCAGCAATTACTATCATGGGCATTGTTTATAGTACACGTTGGTGATTATGCGTTTTGTTGTGATGTTGGCTTGTTCCGCTATGAGTACATGGCTCGTAGCGGAAGATCGTTTTTATAGCACAGTTGATGCACAAGGGCGTGTGCAGGTCATTAAAGGTGACGTTGCTGCAAAAAAAGACGCTAAACAGCCAATAGCCCCAAAAGAGACTAAGCTTTTACCAGCCACTCCTGCCATTAAAAATGACGCTTCGCCTGCAGTAGTGACAGAAGAGGGTACTCATAAAGTGGATGATGAGACCTATGTTGATACTGAGTTTTTAGAAAAGAAAAATTTTAATATCCACGATAAAAAAAGATTTTATTATTTGCCTGATGGTGGAATTGGCACTCGTGTGGTAGAAAGTCTGGACGGTGTGGTAAATAATACGGCTATTGTGTCGACTATAGTTAAACCTAACTCTTATGTGTCATCCAGTTATTGGTTGCTCGAAAAGTCAGATGTTCTACAAAGTTATCCCCAACACAGCGAATGCGTTCCGCCAAAACTGATTAAAAAAAACAGTAAGCCTTTTAAAAATACTAATAATATTTGGGTTAAACCATCCTTCACAGCAAACACGCTTGAGATGGATGGATTACTAGATTTAACCTTACAAATGCCTAATTTGAAGCAATTACGTGTATCTTCATTTGCCACGACCCAAAAAAAATCAACATTTTATGTGCCAGTAGTGGTTTTTTTAGACGATAAAGGCTGCACTTTGTCAGGGGTCTGGCAGTACTGGAGTCGCGCTCATCCAGCAACAGAGTTTCAGTATGCGTCTGTTGATGGCTTAATTGATGTGCCAGTTCGTAGTGCTTATGTTGTTTTCTACCGTCCTAGCAAAATACTTAAAGCAGATATTCCGTTAAGTGCAGAGTCTGGTTCTATTGTTGTCGAAGCTTATTAGATAAAAGAGGTTGTTATGAAGTTGCCGTTTCGTTTGTTGGTTCTCCCTGCTGTGATATCGGTATTAACATTACAACTAACGGGCTGTGGTGAAGGGAGTAATAACTTAGTTGACCCCGTCGCTGAGCTATTAAATACAATTACCACCTGTGACAGTAAAGAAGACTTATGCACGAGTGGTCAGTTTATCGATGAACCAGTGGTCGGTTTAAACTACTCGTGTAATCAAGTCAAAGGACTCACCGATAGTGATGGCTTTTTCTCGTGTCCAAATAATTCAGTAGTCACTTTTTATTTACAGTCAGAAAAAGGCAAATTTAAGATTATTTTGGGTTCTTATGTGTTAAATGCCGTGGGCGGTGTGCAAGGTAGTCGCCAAAATACACTGATTCAAGTAACACCTAAAGATATTGTTGCCCCTAAATATGCGGCAGACCTCACTACAGGGTTATTGACGCCACAGATTACTAACTTACTACGTTTGCTGCAGGGAATGGATAGTGATGGTTATAACGATAAAGTAGATGTATTAAACCGTATCGTCATTACTGACCAAGATAAAGACAATATTGATATTTTAGGTACGGATATTAACCCGAGTATTTTGGCAGAAGAAGATTTATATACCAAAAATATGGATAAATTATTTGCCAAAATAGGGCGCCCCCTACCAACGGTTGAAGTAGCTACGACGCGTTTTAATCGCTCATTAGCGGGTTTGCAATCAGGCGTTTATGAAGTCTCGCCGTTTATTTTTGGTCTTTCGGATTCCGCTAATAATCGGTTTTTTACAGGCATGGTCGGTCAGTCAGCTACTTCGAGTGAAAAAGCCTTTGAAGGTTTATTCTTTATTCTTGACCGAGAGGCTAAGTTAATTGGTACGGGTATGGAGTGGCGAACCAATATTAATGTGGCTGATGCTTCAGATGTGTTATTACAAAAAGTTTTACTTGATACGGTGCCTAAACCATTCCATTTTGATTCTCAAGATACGGGCTTTCAATCGACGGGAAAAGTAAAATCGAACTTTAAACTGGTCTCAGACGATAACAGTAATAATGTTATTGAGATTACACAAGGTGTCATGGCAAAAGGAAATTTGTTAGGGAATGATTATTTTTATCGTAATGCCTATTCTTTGATATCGACCGATGTTGTGCCTGAAGGTGCTATCGGCAAGTGGCAACGCACAGGTGATGTGACCTTAAATGGTTCTGTCACTATGAGCAAAACACGTAATGTGTCACCTTTTTTAGACGGAGCTATTTGGAAAACTAAAGAGAATGATCTTGTCCCTATTTTTCCTTTGCATCTTAAATTAACCTTGACTGATGTGGACACTAAAACCTGTACTGCTGGCTGTAATGTCGGGCCTATGGGTATTAGTATTTTAGCGAATGGTAATATTATTTCGGACGTGAATAATAATTGCCGTGCTGTGGGTGCAGATATGCAAGAAGTGTTCAACCCTGATTTGCCAGCCGATTTATTGCTGACTGAGCATCGTTTAGGGATGATTAGTGCCGTGTTTAACGATAAAAATGTCGGTGCGGCAATTTCGCCGATCATGTTAGTGGATCATTGGGCAAAGGATCACCCAACTTGGGGTCGGTTTTACGGCATATATATGGGCATGCAGTCTTTCGCAGGTGGCCCAAAAGTGCAAATTAATATTGCCAATGTCAAAAGGGGCATAGTGTCAATGCAAAGTCAGAATGAGACTGACGCAAAGGAAATATTTGCGGCTAGATGGATTAACTACCAAAAATTTATGACAGCATTTAGTACAACACCAAAAGAAGCACAAACCTTAGCCGTCAACCAAGCACAAGGTAAGATTAGTGCGATTGAAGTTCAACCGTGTAATACCTTTCTACCATAGCGCGTTTAGATTATAGTCAGCGCAAAGACAAAAAAGCCGAATAGTGATATTCGGC
>JBKJUH010000134.1:0-4644 GCA_046590075.1 Agitococcus sp. | reverse complement strand
GCCCAATTATTGTTAGCCATCGTCATTGGCCAAGTGGTGTTGGTTGGGCGTATTCCTTATGGCTTACAACAAGTAGTTCAAGGTTTATTAGCACTGCTAAGCTATTTTATGGGTGGTTTTATTATTGGTGTAATTTCCCCCAAAATTCGCATCATTGAACCTGCTTTAGGTGCATTCTTGTCTATCTTTTTAGTGGTGTTTGTCTCTTTTGTCATGCCCAATAGTTATATCCATTTTGATTGGGTACGCTTGCTTATTGGCGGCACGATTGCCTTTGCTTTGGCCTTGTATGGGGCAACACTTGGGGAAAAACTGACAAAGCAGATATAATTCGGTTTTGAATCATTACGATAGCCATATGCCCCCCTTCGCCCAACAACTTGAGCGTGAGCTACAACGCACCTTGCCGACAGCCACGCTCACCGCCCAATTATTACCTGAATTAGATAACTTATCCTTATATTTGCTTAATCCCGACTACCCACGCACACCTATGAGTAGCGACGAAATGCAGGTGATTTGGCAAGAGCCTGCGTATTGGATTTTTTGCTGGGCATCGGGTTTGGCAATGGCGAAATGGCTACGTCAACATCCTGACTATGTGCGCGGTAAACGCGTCTTAGATTTTGGTTCGGGTTCAGGCGTAGTGGCGATTGCTGCCATGCAAGCGGGTGCGGCAGAAGTGGTCGCGTGTGACATTGACCCGTTGGCGATTTTAGCTTGTCGAGCCAATGCCGAACTGAATGGCGTAACCCTGAGTTACAGTGACGACTTTTATCAACTCAATGAACAGTTTGATGTGTTATTAGCTGCCGATGTTTTATACGATATCAGCAATCGGCATTTTTTAGATGCGTTTTTACAACGCGCTCAGCAAGTGTTAGTTGCCGATTCACGGGTCAAAAACTTTCATCATCCTCATTATAAAAAACTCGGTGAACAAGCAGCAACCACTTGGCCAGACCTTGATGAATTTGACGAATTTAGAGTGGTACGCTTTTACGGCTCTTGTTGATTTGCTTTTTTCAGTGCCGTTGCGGCTTTCGCAGCGTAGCCAAGCATGGTATTTTGACTGTAGAGTTGCTAAGGTAATCGTTTACCAATAGCGTCAATATCCACATCATGACCACCTTATTAAAAGATCGATTAGCGGCTGATGCGATCCAGCGAATTGCTCAGGTATTGGCTGCGACTCAACCAAATTTTGCGGCGGATGACTTTATTCAACAAGCACATACAGGCTTAGATAAACTAGAGTTAAAACAACGAGTTCAACATCTGATTACGATCTTGTCTTTACATCTAAGTGATGATTTCAGCCAAGCCGCAATAGTTTTACAGAAAATACCCCAACATTGGCAAAATGATAAGCCCCAAGGCGATTATGGTTTTGCCGCTTGGCCACTCATTGATTATGTGGCGACTTATGGTTTGGCTCATCCACAAATTGCTTTAGACACCTTAAAAATACTGACGCCGTTATTTACCGCTGAGTTCGCGATTCGTCCGTTTTTACATCATCATTTTGAGCTAACGTATGGTTATTTGCAGGATTGGGCACAAGACGATAATCACCATATTCGTCGTTTAGCATCCGAAGGCTGTCGGCCACGTTTGCCGTGGGGGCAACGAGTGCCATCGCTAATGCACAATCACACCGCCATTATTGCTATTTTAGAACAATTAAAAGATGATGATAGTGATTATGTTCAGCGTTCGGTGGCTAATAATTTAAACGATATTAGTAAGACTTATCCCGATGTTGTGGTTGCTTTAGCGCAACAATGGTTAGTGAATCAGGCGACACCACAACGGCAATGGATTATCAAACACGCGACCCGTGGTTTAGTGAAGTCGGGTCATGCTGATGCCTTGGCATTATTGGGTTATAGCCAAGCGTTGACTTTGCAAGCTGTTAGTTTTGAAGTGAATAAAACAGATGTGACAATGAATGAAAGTGTGCAGTTGTCATTAAGTTTTACACTCAATCAGCCACAAAGTTTAGTGCTAGATTATGCCTTGCATTTGCCACGCGCCAATGGCAAAAAATCGCGTAAAGTCTTTAAGTGGAAAACAGGTATCTTTGCTGCGGGGGAACATCAATTAGTACAAAATTATAGCTTTAAGGTGCTGACGACGCGCCGTTATTATCAAGGTGAACATGATTTTGAGGTGTTGGTGAATGGTCAGTCTTTAGGTCGGCAAACCGTGCATTTAGGCTTGGCCTAAAAAAACATATCAACCAAGCAAAAAATGGCGTAAAAACATCACCCTATAAATAATATATACCAAAGGAGTTTATCTCATGGCTATTGATTCTATTCTTATCGAAAATCGTTTATTTCCTCCCAGCCCCGAATTTGTTGCCCAAGCCAATGTCTCAGGTTTGGCGGCCTATCAAGCCTTATGCCAAGAAGCAGAAGATGATTATCAAGGTTTTTGGGGGCGTTTAGCGCGTGAAAATTTAAGCTGGCACAAACCGTTTACCCAAGTGTTAGACGACAGCGATGCCCCGTTTTATCATTGGTTTGCCGATGGTGAAATGAATGTCTCTTATAACTGTTTAGACCGCCACTTACCCCATCTAGCCCATAAAATCGCCTTAATTTTTGAGTCCGATAACGGCACAGTCAATCGTGTCACTTATGCCGAATTGCATCGTATGGTTTGTCAATTTGCCAATGGCTTAAAAGGTCTGGGTGTCACCAAAGGCGACCGTGTGGTGGTGTATATGCCCATGAGCATTGAAGCCGTTGTTGCTATGCAAGCTTGTGCGCGTATTGGTGCGATTCATTCGGTGGTGTTTGGTGGCTTCTCGGCAAAAAGCCTGCAAGAACGGATTATTGATGCCAAGGCCAAATTAGTCATTACCGCTAACGGTGGCGTGCGTGGTGGCAAAATTGTGCCCTTAAAAGCGACTATTGATGAAGCATTGGCGTTGGGTGGTTGTGAGTGTGTTGAACGCGTGATTGTCTATAAACGTGTGGTTCACGAAGATGCACCGTGGACAATTGGCCGTGATATTTGGTGGCATGACTTAGTGCAACGTCAGCCTGAAGTCTGTGAACCAACATGGGTAGGCGCAGACGAACCGTTGTTTATTTTATATACCTCAGGTTCAACAGGCAAACCCAAAGGCGTGCAACACAGTAGCGCAGGCTATTTATTGGGCGCGGTCAATACCATGATGTGGACATTTGACCACAAGCCCGATGATATTTTTTGGTGTACCGCTGATGTCGGTTGGATTACGGGTCATAGTTATGTCGCTTATGGCCCATTGGCTGTTGGTGGTACGCAAATTATTTTTGAAGGCATTCCCACTTATCCCGATGCCTCGCGTTTTTGGCAAATGATTGAAAAACATCGTGTGACTACCTTTTATACCGCACCGACAGCCATTCGTTCGCTCATCAAACTCGGTGGCGAATTGCCTAAACAGTACAATTTATCGTCGTTGCGTTTATTGGGTTCGGTCGGTGAGCCAATCAATCCCGAAGCGTGGATGTGGTATCACCAAGTGGTGGGCGGTGGTCGTTGCCCGATTGTTGATACTTGGTGGCAAACCGAAACAGGCAGCCACATGATTACGCCTTTACCTGCCGCCATTGCCACTAAACCCGGTTCTTGCACCTTTCCTATTCCCGGCATTATGGTCGATATTGTTGATGAAGCAGGTGAGCCAGTCGAGAAGGGCAAGGGTGGCATCCTCGTCATTAAAAAACCATTTCCCTCGCAAGTTCGCACTTTATGGAACGACCCCGCACGCTTTAAATCGGCGTACTTTCCCGAAGAATTGGGCGGCACATACTATTTAGCAGGTGACTCCGCTAACCGTGATGTAGACGGTTATATCTGGATTATGGGACGTATTGATGATGTGCTAAATGTCTCAGGCCATCGTTTAGGGACAATGGAAATTGAATCGGCGTTAGTGGCGAATCCTAAAGTTGCCGAAGCAGCGGTGGTTGGTCGTCCTGACCCCATTAAAGGTGAGGCGGTGGTGGCGTTTGTTGTGTTAAAAGGTGCAAGACCCACAGGCGCAGAAGGCAAGGTGTTAATTGCCGAATTGCGCGATTGGGTGGCCAAAGAAATCGGTGCGATTGCCAAACCCGATGATATTCGTTTTGGTGATAATTTACCGAAAACGCGCTCAGGTAAAATCATGCGGCGTTTATTGCGTTCGGTGGCTAAGGGTGAGCGTATTACTCAAGATATTTCGACCTTAGAAAATCCTGCGATTTTGGCGCAGTTGCAGGAAGCGGTTATCTAAAGTTTTAAGTTAATACACACCTAACTACTAGTGCATAAGTATTCTGAGCCTGTCGAAGTGGTTGATGCCAGTGGTTCGATGCTTCGGCTGGCTCAGGCTCACCACGAACGGAGATTACACAGAAACTTTCGCTTTGGTACTGGGTTGAAATTGTTTAATTGGCGTTATGAAACAAAAAATCAGGACTATCATCAATCCAAATATCGGGAAAAATTCCAAGCTTCTCTAAATAAATGAGTTTGGCTTGACGTGATGTGTAAATAATCTCAATGGTATTGACTAAGGTAGGACACATATCTTTGCCTTCATGTGGGGTGCGCATGGTGGCACAAATGACGGAATGTCCGCGTTTTTGGGCATTTAGGACAAAC
>JBKJUH010000100.1:0-5708 GCA_046590075.1 Agitococcus sp. | reverse complement strand
CCTCAAAAAACTGTTTTAGGACTTACACGGTTATCGCTTATTTGTTCACATTTCAGCCGCTTTAGGCGGCTTTATGTTCACAAAACGCGCTAATCGCGGTGCGATGCGTAAGTCCTGTCTTTGATTTAACTAAACAAACACGGCGCGTCTTTATCGCCGCGTTCAATCAACAACCCGACACTATCTGCCGACGGCAAGGCCGCAGGTTTGGACAAGCGCAAACGTAACCACGTCACACCAAACTCGGTCATTAACAAGGTCGCAATTTTTTCGGCAAGGGTTTCCACTAAATGCCACTCACTGGCGCTAATAAATTGCGTTAACCGTGTAGAAACGGTTTTATAGTCCAGCGCATAGTGAATATCGTCCGTTGCCGCGGCTTTGCGAATATCCACTGCCAACTCTAAATCCAAATGCAAGGGTTGGCGAATGCGTTTTTCCCACGAGAAAATACCGACCACCGCATCCACTTTTAAATTACGAATGTATAAAATATCCATCGTGCTACCGATAACCTTGCGTTAACATCAGGCCGTCATTATAAACCAGCCGACTGACTTAATTTTAGTGAATAATGCCCATGTCCGACATTTTAGCCCTCACTTTACTCATTAGTGCCTATTTACTAGGTTCCCTTTGCTCCGCGATTATTGTTTGCAAAGCCTTGGGCTTGCCCGACCCACGCACACAGGGCTCACAAAATCCGGGAGCAACTAATGTCTTACGCATTGGCGGCAAAAAAGCGGCTTTACTAACCCTTGCTGGCGATATGCTCAAAGGTGTGCCGCTAGTATTGTTAGCACAATATCAACATTTACCCCCCGATTTAATCAGTGCCATTGGTTTAGCCGCTTTTTTAGGGCATTTATACCCCGTATTTTTTAAGTTTGAAGGCGGCAAAGGTGTTGCTACTGCGCTGGGTGTATTGTTGGCTTTGTCTTGGCCATTAGGTTTAATCGTTGTCGGTATTTGGTTGCTATTATTTGCTGTTTTTAGAATTTCATCTTTAAGTTCAATTGTTGCTTTTGCCGCTGCACCTGTCTTTGCTTACTACATCTACCCTTCGTATCTATTAGGCGTGGTTGGCATGAGTGTGTTATTGATTGCGCGTCATAAAAGTAATATCAAGGCATTAATCAACGGCAAAGAACGCAAATTTGGCGAGAAAAAAGAAGAAATGCCACCCGAATAGCAAACAGATTGACCCAACGGCAAATCACACAGGGCATTCGAACCATAGCATTTTTGACTGCCCTTATTAACTATAAATAACTAAAACACAGTTTAGTCGATGGAATCTCTTATGCGAATTGTTGTCGTTGGTGCAGGCTGTATAGGCACAATCATCGCTTCTCGTTTAGCCAAAGCAGGGCATGAAGTCACGGTGATTGCTCGTGGCGAACGCCTAGCCAATATTCAAGCTCACGGCCTAAGAATGCAAACGCATGGTAAAAGTCGGATTGAATATCAAGATGTTGCCGCTTATTCACGCCTCACACCCGATATAAAGGCCGATTTTGTCCTTGTCACCGTACAACGCCAACAAATTGATACGCTCATGCCCGACTTAATCGCTCATCCTGCTCACAATATCGTCTTTATGTTTAACTGTGTTGCCAATGATGACCAATGGCGACATCCCTTAAAAGGTCGTTTATTGTGGGCGTTTCCTGCGGCATTGGGGGAGATAAAAAACGATATTGTCCATTACAGTGTGTTACCGCGCAGCTTGTCACTGTTGCAAATTACGACTATTGGCAGCCATGCTAAACGTCATGGTTCAGCCATTAAACTAATGAAGGCTTTTAATAAAGCCAAAATTCCAAGTACCTTCCATGATGATATTGGCGCATGGTTAAAAACACACGCCGCGTTAATGTTGCCCGTCATGGCGATTGGCCGTCAAAAACTGCAAACTCAACAACCCTTAGCATTAACATGGCAAGAGGCAAATACCGTCGCCCAAGCCATGCAAGAGTGTTTTGATTTAGTCAGTGCCACAGGCACTACCATTACACCGCTCAATATTAAATTGGTGTCGTTAATGCCGACCGCCATTATTGCCTTGAGCTTATTAACTGCCTTTCAGGTGGCGTATATGCAAAGTATTTTGCTGGGTCATGCAGGTCATGCCCAAGCCGAAGTTTTACAACTGTATGTAGAAATGAAACATCTAGCACGCAAACAACAGGTCGAAGTGCCATCGTTAGACCGTTTATGCCAAACTTTAGTTTAGGACTTGATTTGCCGTTTAGTGTCATAAACCACTGGCACGACAAATACCGACAATGCCGACGACAATCCAAAATATATTCAGCACAATATAGGCATTGTCGCGCTTTAAGAACGAACACCATGACAGCATCACTGCATCAATGGTGTTGAATATCCACACAAATAAAAATGGACTATCCGCACCATACCAACTGACTAAAGAAAAACTAAAAATACGCATTAACACGCCGATCATTTCTATTTTTTGGATGTGTTGGGTAATGAAAGTGTTAATTGGGGAGATGTTCATACGCGTGGGAAGTGACCTAATCATTAAAAAAATCAGTCAATCCCTGACCCAATAAAAGCCGAAGCAATCACAAACTACCGCTTAAACTCTAACCACCCTCTTTCACCTTCACAGGCTTTAACTCGGCCAACAGCTTATTGTTGATATCCAACAACGCCAAATAATTATTGGACTGAATAATACGCACACTACGCACTTGACTCACTGCCGTTGCAATCAATGTTTGTTGCCCAATCAACGAATCACACGGCTGATTACCCATTTTTAAGCCTAATACTGTCAACCACAAACCATCGCGCTGATAACGCGCATTAAACACATTGCAACCCGTCGCGCCTGATAACTGACCATAAGTAAAACGAATGGTTGGTGCTAAATCACCTGTGGCCATACGCTGGCCATTGATTTGCAAAAATTGCCATGCTGAGTTTTCAAAGCTATCGGGAATATAACCATAGACTTTAATTTGTGAGGTTGCTGTTGGCGCGCCCACTTGCATAACACGCGACTTAACAGGCGGCGTAGCACTCGGTGCAGGTTTAGTCACCGTTAAGGTACGCTCTGCCGCACAACTCCATAAACAGACCGAAACAACCATCAATATGATGTGACGCTTCATACATCTACCCTCTATTCAAAATGATTAAATTAAACCGCCGCCAACTCCACCATTGGCCAGCGCGCTCTAACGGTTACTGCTAAATTTTCTTGTTGGCCTGCCAATAATCGCTGGCACCCTGCGTAAGCAATCATTGCACCATTATCGGTACAAAACGCAGGTGAAGGATAAAATACTTGCCAATGTTTACGTTGCGCCATTGTTTCTAAGTCGGCACGCAATTTGATATTCGCACTCACGCCACCTGCCATCACCAAACGCTTTAAGCCCGTTTCTTTTAATGCTCGCTCGCATTTACGCAATAAGGTATCAACGACTGCGGCTTCAAAACTGGCGGCAATATCGGCTAATTTTTCGGGATAATCAGCGGTTTGTTTATATGCCGTCAATACTGAGGTTTTTAAGCCACTAAACGAAAAATCCAAACCTGGTCTATCTAACATCGGACGCGGAAACTTAAACGCCGTACCATTACCTTGCAAGGCCAATTTAGCGACATTGGGGCCACCGGGGTAATCCAAATTCAACATTTTTGCCACTTTATCAAAGGCCTCACCTGCGGCATCATCCACCGACTCGCCCAATAATTGATATTGGCCAATGCCATCGACACGCAATAATTGGGTATGGCCACCCGACACCAACAAGGCAATAAAGGGAAACTCGGGTTTATTCACTTCCAATAACGGGGCTAATAAATGGCCTTCCATGTGATGCACACCCATCGCAGGTACATTCCACGCATAAGCCAAACTCCGCCCCGTCATCGCACCGACCATTAACGCACCTGCCAAACCTGGCCCTGAGGTGTAGGCAATACCGTTCATATCCTGTGCGTTGGTATTGGCTGCCGCCATCACATCTTTAATTAACGGGATGAGTTTACGAACGTGGTCACGCGAGGCTAACTCGGGCACAACACCGCCATAATCGGCATGAAGCGCAACTTGGCTGTATAAACGATGCGCCAATAAGCCTTTTTCGCTATCATAAACGGCCACACCTGTTTCGTCACAGGACGTTTCAATACCCAATACACGCATAAAACTCTCGCTACATGACTGCGCTCAAACGATTTTTGAGGCGCAAATAATCTTTCTCGGCTTAGATTGTACGCGCTGCTTGCTGTCAAGGCCATATTTGCGTAGAATTACCGCCTCATTGTATTTGTGTCTTACGAAAAAATCTATTTTGCGTAAGCCCATCGTATCCCTGCCCAATTGGGGCGGTTATTTGTACTGATTAAGGTGATGATTCATGCCCCAAGTGAAAATGAAAGAAGGCGAGCCATTTGACGTTGCATTACGTCGTTTCAAACTTTCTTGTGAAAAAGCTGGCGTGTTGGCTGATGTGCGTAAACGTGACTTCTACGAAAAACCAACGCAAGAGCGCAAGCGCAAAAAAGCGGCTGCCGTAAAGCGTTATGCTAAAAAATTAGCACGCGAATCCGTCAAAACGACTCGTATGTACTAATCGTTTTTCAAGGCTTATGTTGCTTATACCGTGACATGAGCCTTAACCAATCAAGGATTGCCCGATGTCTGTTTTAAAAGCCCAATTAACCGAAGCCATGAAAGACGCTATGCGCGCTAAAGACAGCGCGCGTTTAGGTGTTATTCGCATGGCATTGGCGGCTTTTAAGCAAATCGAAGTCGATGAACGCATTGAACTGGATGAAGCGCGCTCATTGGCCGTCCTTGAAAAGTTGATTAAGCAGCGACGCGAATCCGTTGCTGCTTATACTTCTGCTCAGCGTGAAGATTTAGCTTCAATTGAACGTGCAGAAATTGCCGTTTTAGATGTTTTCCTGCCTACGCCTTTCTCTGCCGATGAAGTGGATGCGTTAATTAACGCCGCCATTACTGAAGTTGGTGCTACCACTGCTCGTGATATGGGTAAAGTGATGAATCTGTTACGCCCACAAATTGCGGGTCGTGCTGATGGTGCTGAAGTGTCCAAGTTAGTAAAAGCTAAGCTCGGTTAGTCCCCCCGTCTTTGTTTATATAATTTCTATATAGTCAACAGACTGTTAGAATGACTTGTCTTATCTTCGATAATTTAGACATGCTATGGCTGGTCGTATTCCCCAAAATTTTATTGATGAAGTCCTGCGTCGTACCGACATCGTTGACTTGATTAATAACCACGTTCGCCTAAAAAAAACGGGAAAAAACTACTCCGCGTGCTGCCCTTTTCATAACGAAAAATCGCCTTCGTTTAGCGTCAACCGCGAAAAACAGTTTTACCATTGTTTTGGCTGTGGCGCGTCAGGCAATGCCCTTAGTTTTGTCATGCAGTACGAGCATCGGGAGTTTATGGACGGCTTAGAATATTTAGCGCAAAAAGTCGGTTTAAGCCTGCCCGAAACCAGTCAACAAGAAGCCCAAGTCTCACGCCAACCGCTCTACGACATATTAGAAGCGGCCGCCAAATTTTTTGAAGAACAATTACGCAGCTCGCCCACACGCGACAAAGCTGTCAGTTATTTGCAACAACGCGGCTTAACTGGGCAAATTGCCAAAGATTGGCGCGTCGGCTATGCACCCCTAGGTTGGGATAATTTAT
>JBKJUH010000380.1:0-6270 GCA_046590075.1 Agitococcus sp. | reverse complement strand
ATTCTAAACACAAAGGATTGGTCTATTTTAAGAATATCAATTGGGAAATCGCGTAAGTAGGATAGTGAAGAATAACCCGTACCAAAATCATCAAGTGCGATTTTAATGCCGCGCATTCTTAAACCTTCTAAGGTTTGGCAGACAACATGACGGTCTTCCATAAAAGACGACTCAGTGCGTTCCAGTTCTAATGCAATCGGGTCGAGTCCAGAGCTGACCAAAATTTTATCAACAATATCCAATAAATTACCGCGTTGTAATTGTTGAGCTACGACGTTCACGGATGTACAAATATTGTCAAAGCCTTGCTCATGCCAACATTGTGTTTGCCGACAGGCTTTGTCGAGGACAATTTCACCCAAAGCCGAAATAAGTCCTGCTTCTTCGGCCAGCGGAATAAACTGCCCTGGTGCTAATAAGCCCATGGTCGGATGTTGCCAACGCACTAAGGCTTCTGTGCCGATAATCAGATTGGTTTTCAGACAGATTTTAGGTTGATAATAAACCACAAACTCATCTTTAAAGATCGCTTTGCGTAAAGCACTTTCGAGGTTGATTTGCTCAATTGGCACCACGCGCACATCAGAACTAAAGAAACGCATGGTATTGCCGCCCATACGTTTGGCTTGTTGTAAGGCAACATCGGCATGATTAATTAAAATTTGTAGTTCACGGCCATGTTCAGGAAACAGGCTCACCCCAATCGACGCGCCTAATAACAGTTCATGTTCGCCAATACGGAAGGGGCGGCGTAGTTGCTCAATCAAGTGTTCACAGTAGTTTTCAATATCGTGACGCGCTGCAAACTGGTCAAGAATGAGCGTGAATTCATCGCTGCCTAAGCGAGCAACAGTATGGGCGGAAGAAGCAGAGTCACTAATACGCTCCGCCACTATTTTCAGCAGTTCGTCGCCTAATTCATGGCCTAAACTATCGTTAAGCGTACGGAATCTATCAAGGTCGATGTAAATAACCGCTAAAGAGCTGTGTTGCTCGCGTGCTTTAAAAATGGCGCTGTGTAAGCGGTCATGGAATAAGTTGCGATTGGCTAAGCCCGTTAAGCGGTCATAATTAGCCAAATATCTTAATTTTTCATCGGCTTCTTTGCGCTGCGTAAGGTCAGACATAATCCCGACATAATGACTAATCTCATTTTCGCTATTGCGAATGGCGGTGATGTGTAGCCATTGCGGATAATCCTGACCGTTTTTGCGATGCTCAATCAGCTCGCCTTGCCATTCTTCTTCTTGTTTAATGCGTTCGAAAATCGTGTGGTAGGACATTTGTTTTTGATTAAATTCGTCTGTGTTGGCATTAAAAATAGATTGGCCATGCAGCTCTTGGTCAGAAAAGCCTGTAATTTGCGTCATCCGTGGATTAACCGATAAATAACGCAAGGCACTATCTAAAATATAAATACCTTCGGCGGCGTGTTCAAACACAGAGGCAGAGAGGCGAAGTTTTTCTTCAGTTTCTCGTTCGGGGGTAATGTCACGGCGGGTACCAATTAAGCGTAGAGGGCGATTTTTTTCATCCCAAGCCACAACACGACCGCTATCTTCGACCCAAATCCAATGGCCACCTCGATGTTGAATGCGATAACACACTTCATACGCGGGTTTCTTTTTGCGTAAATGTTGTACTAAGGCATGACGCACCAACAGATAATCATCAGGGTGAATAATGCTTTGCATCTTGCCCATAAACGCTTTGAGCTCAAGCTTGGAATAGCCTAATAATTGTTCAAAATTAGAGTGATAAATTTCGTTGTTGGTTAAGTTCCAGTCCCATAAACCAATACCTGCGGCATCAATAGCAAGGGTTAAGCGTTCTTGGCTATTGCGCAGAGCGCGGTTAATGTCAGAGAGGGCGAGAGTGCGTTCGCGGACTTTTTGTTCGAGGTTAAGATTGGTTTCTTGCAATAAGTTTTCGGTGTGTTTGCGGTCTTGAACTTCACTAACCAGTCGTTGATTGGTCGATTCGACGGTGCTTTTGGAGTCTTCTAAAAAGCGAATTAAATCTTCATTGCGCAGTTGCAGCCATAACGATTGATGGCTTAAATCACTTAATCGCCGACTGGCCAAAATAATAAAAAAGAAGAATAAGCCCGCAATACCAGCCAATGCTGAGTTTAACGGCGATGGGGCGAGCATCAGCCAGCCTAAACCCGGTAAAATGGCGGCAATGGCGAAGCTAATAAAGCTTTCAAAACGGCTGGCGTAACTGGTGAGGGCGGCAATGGCTTGCCAACTCACCAAACAAATAAATAAAGCAGGGCGATAAAAATCGACAAAACTACCATCGCTTTTGGGTAAGCTCGGAATAAAAATCACCGCCGCAATACCCCAAATTAAACCCATGACACTCGCGACTGTGTTGACTGCTCGGGTGGTTAGGAGTGGCGAGTATTGCGTGAGTCGGTATTGCAAGTGGTGCATAAGGCCAATACAGGCAGCAATACAGGTGAGGGAAAGACCAAACCAGACCTTAAATATCGGTATGTTAACACTGCTATCTTGCCAATATAAAAAGCCAATGGTGAGTACGGAAGCAATAGAAATAAAACTAAAAAAAGGAAACTGACCCAATAATTGTTGTGTTTGCAGGCAACTGACACGTAAAGAAATATCGCGATTGACGGGCGATTCGGTATTGTCCAGTAATCTGCTTTGGTTGTCCTGAGCAGTCATGCTCTCAATGCTCCACAAGTTGCCATCGATTCATGGCGACAGTCTAATAGTTTTTATCGTGTTAAGCGTCATTGCTTATGGGGTTTTTAATCAGAAAACAGATTTATTATATGTTGCTAACCGTATTCATCTATCAGAGTAGGCTAAGACAGATAGTTATGAGCCTAGTCTAATCATAGACGTGTGTGCTTGCTGCAAACAATAGTTATTTCAGGGAATATTGTGCGCTTGTAGGCTGTTTATGCGGATTTTTGGGGAGTTGGTATGAGAGTGGTAGTATTAGATGACGTATCTGTCATAAAAACGTCATAATCAGCAATTACTATAGCGTCAAGAGTTTATCAACGATCAATTATGTGTCGGAGTCTATTATGAAGATGCAACCATTAGTTCTTGCTTTAGGTTTAAGTTTAGGCGCAATCACTGCTCAGGCGGCAGTTGATGCAGGTATTCCGAGGTATGCAAAAACGTCGGGTATTTCGGGTAACTTGTCCAGCGTGGGTTCGGATACCTTAGCAAATTTGATGACGTTTTGGGCAGAAGACTTCAAAAAAGAATATCCAAACGTTAACGTACAAATTCAAGCAGCAGGTTCTTCTACCGCTCCTCCTGCATTGACACAAGGTACATCTAACTTTGGCCCCATGTCACGTGCCATGAAAGATAACGAAATTCAAGAGTTTGAAAAGAAGTATGGTTACAAGCCAACAGCTATTCCTGTAGCGGTCGATGCCTTAGCGGTATTCGTGCATAAAGATAACCCAATCAAAGGCTTGTCAATGTCGATGGTGGACGCAATTTTCTCCAGCACGCGTAAATGTGGCTTTGAGAAAGAAGTGAAAAAATGGGGCGATGTCGGCTTAACCGCTGCATGGGCAGGCCGTGACTTGCAATTGTTTGGCCGTAACTCGGTATCGGGTACTTACGGTTATTTCAAAGAGCACGCCTTATGTAAAGGTGACTTTAAAGCCAATGTCAACGAACAACCAGGTTCGGCATCGGTTGTGCAATCCATTTCCAACTCCATTAACGGTATTGGTTATTCGGGTATCGGTTATGTCACGTCGGGCGTAAAAGCGGTGCCGATTAAAAACGCCGAGGGTGAGTTTATTAAGGCCACACCTAAAAATGCCTTATCAGGTAAATATCCTTTAGCGCGTTATTTGTATGTCTATGTCAATAAAAACCCGAAAAAGCCTTTAGCACCATTGGAAGCAGAATTTGTAAAATTGGTGTTGTCACAACAAGGCCAAGCGATTGTTGAAAAAGATGGTTATATTCCTTTGTCAGCGGCTGACGTTAAAAAGGCGCGTGCTAAGTTAGGTTTGTAATCTGGGTAAAATAAAAAGGGGCTTTTGCCCCTTTTTTTGCTAAAAAACATGCTTTTTTGCTGCTTGTCACCGATAATGCCGCGTTCCTCTATCAGCTGAGACTACTATGAGTAAATCTGAGCGCGTTCGTTTAGATGCAGCAACCATGGCTGCCTTAGATCGTCGTCGTCAAATTAAAGATAAAATCGCTAATGGTGTCATTGCTTCTGGCGGTATCTTTGTTGTTGGCGCGATTGCGTTAATTTTTTTCTACTTGTTGTTTGAAGCTTGGCCATTGTTTCAGCAAGCGAAGTTTGAAGAAACGCATAGTTATAAAACCGATGCTCATGTTCAAGCCGCTTGGACGGACATGGACGAATACAACGAAACGGGTATGCGTTTATTGGCAACGGGCGAAATTGCTTTTTTTCGTGTCAGTGATGGCCAAAAAACAGGTGGTCAAGCCTTACCTATTCCTCAAGGTGTCACTATCGCCAGTGTGCAGCGTAGTGCGGTGATTCAGGGTTTAGTCGGTGTAGGTTTATCAAACGGTCAAATTATTGTTTTTAAACCTGATTATGTTGTTGACCATCAAGGTGAACAACGTCTGATTACGCCCACCGTGCGTTTCCCGTATGGCGATCAGCCGTTAACGGTTGATGATGGTGTTAAACCCCTCGAACATTTTGCACTTCGTGATGATGATGGCCAGTTACAGGTATTGGCTGCCAGTACTCAGCAATTGTTATGGCAATCATTTAAAGTGCAGCTAGCCGAAGGCGAGAGTGCTGGCTTGAGTGGTTTAAGTGATGAGTCTGGTGATGACAGTTCCAGCAGTGACGCCCCGAAAGTATTTACGCGCGTCACCAATATGGCTATGGCAATGGATGGTTCTGCCATTAGTCATATTGTTATTGGCCAAGGTGCGCGTTGGGCGTACGTGTTTACCACCAAAAATGACGTGGCAGTATTTAAAATTGGTGAGCAAGGCCCTGTTTTGTATCAACAAAGTAAAGCTGATACTGCGGGTGCAAAAATCACGTCGGTTGTCGCACTACAAGGTGAAATATCCCTGTTAGTGGGCGACAGTAAAGGCGTGGTCAGTCAATGGTTTTTAGTGCGCGACCCCAATAGTGTGGAAGATAAGTTCAGTCTGCAACGGATTCGCAGTTTCAAATTAGGTGATGCCGCGATTACTGCGATTGCCCCCGAAGCCAAACGTAAAGGCTTTGCCGCAGGCGATGCTAAGGGTGATATTGGTTATTTTTATACCACTTCTGAGCGTACGCTGGGTATTCACCATGCCGCCAGCTCGCCGATTACCGCCTTGTCGATTTCTGCGCGTTCCGAAGGTGTGTTAGTACAAGCACAAGACAGTGCCAGCTTTTGGAATCTTCATGCCGAACATCCTGATATTTCAATGGCCTCGGCATGGGGTAAAGTCTGGTATGAGTCCTACGATAAGCCGACTTATACATGGCAGTCATCGTCAGGTAATACCGACTTTGAAGCCAAGTTTTCGTTAGTACCTTTAACTTTCGGTACGATAAAAGCCGCGTTTTTTGCCATGTTATTGGCTGCCCCTTTAGCCATTTGTGGCGCCATGTATACCGCTGTGTTCATGTCTCCTGCATTGCGCACCAAAGTGAAGCCAGCGATTGAGCTAATGCAAGCCTTGCCAACGGTTATTTTGGGTTTCTTAGCAGGTTTGTGGTTAGCTCCTGTGGTGGAAATGAGTCTGCCCGGCATTTTTAGTGTCTTAATCGTTACGCCGCTGATTATTCTGCTCTGTGGTTATGTGTGGGTGCAAATTCCGCTCGAAAAACGCAGTCGTATTCCTGATGGTTGGGCTCCGATTTTATTAATTGCCCCGATTTTATTGGGTGGCTGGGCTTCGTTTGCCTTGTCGCAACCGATTGAATTGGCGTTTTTTGGTGGTGATATTCGCCATTGGTTAGAACATTCCGCAGGGTTGAAATTTGACCAACGCAATTCGTTGATTGTTGGTTTGGTGATGGGTTTTGCCGTTATCGCGCCCATATTCTCCATTTCGGAAGATGCGTTATTTGCTGTGCCTCGTCATATTACCAATGGTTCGTTGGCATTGGGCGCAACGCAATGGCAAACTCTCGTCCGTGTGGTATTGCCCACGGCTTCACCAGGGATTTTCTCCGCAGTCATGATTGGTTTTGGTCGAGCAGTGGGCGAGACGATGATTGTGTTAATGGCAACAGGTAACACCCCCGTGATGGAATGGAACATCTTTGAGG
>JBKJUH010000379.1:0-8955 GCA_046590075.1 Agitococcus sp. | reverse complement strand
TGCCAAAGCCAAAGGCGTATGGTTGACCGATTTTGATGGCAAACAGTATGTAGATGCCATTAGCTCGTGGTGGGTGAATATTTGGGGACACGCTAACCCACATATTAATCATGCGCTCAAAGAGCAAATAGATACCTTAGAACATTTAATTTTGGCAGGCTTTAGCCACGAACCTATTGTGGAATTGTCCGAAAAACTCCTAGCTCTTGCACCTAAAGGTTTAGCCCGTTGTTTTTATGCCGATAATGGTTCTGCCGCCATTGAAGTGGCGTTAAAAATGAGTATGCACTTTTGGCATAATCAGGGCGAAACCGCGAAAACGCGATTTGTGTCGTTAAGCGGTAGTTATCATGGTGAAACTTTGGGAGCGTTAAGCGTCACTGATATTCCATTATTTTCGCACACTTATGCCTCGTTATTAACGCAACAATACCGTGTACCCTCGCCCGACTGGACACAAGCGCCCGATGGCGTTTCTGCCAAAGATTTTGCCATACAACAATTTATCGCTATGGAAAATTTACTTGCCGAAAAGCACGATGAAATTTGTGCAGTGATTGTCGAACCGCTCATTCAAGGCGCAGCAGGCATGAAGATGTATCATCCTGTTTATTTACAATTATTACGCGCCGCCTGTGATAAATACGGCGTGCATTTAATTGCCGATGAAATAGCCGTCGGTTTTGCCCGTACGGGTACTTTTTTTGCTTGTGAACAAGCCAACATTAGCCCTGACTTTTTGTGTTTATCCAAAGCCTTAACCGCAGGTTATTTACCGATGTCGGTAGTGTTAACGACGGATACGATTTATCAAGGTTTTTATCATCCTTACGCTACGTTTAAGGGTTTTTTACATTCACATAGTTTTACGGGAAATCCTTTAGCGGCAAGAGCTGCGTTAGCGTCTTTAGAGTTATTTGCCCTTGACCCACAACTACAACGGCAACAACAAATTAATGCGGTTTTGACTCAAGCCCTAACGCCATTTGCCGCTCATCCTCATATTGCTAACATTAGGCAAACAGGCACGATTGCCGCTTTTGATTTGGTGCAAGATAAAGTCTCAAAAACCCCGTTTGATTGGCGTGAACGTCGTGGGTTGCAGGTATTTCAATCGGCATTGGCGAAAGGTGTTTTGCTCCGCCCTATTGGTAATACCGTCTATTTTATGCCGCCGTATGTGATTACAGATGATGAGTTAAATTGGGTGGTAAAAGTGGCAGGTGAAGCGGTTGATGAGGCGACGAGTGCGCCTGCGATGGGGTGTGATGTTGGGGTGAGTTTGCCGTAAAAATAAATCTCTTACTCAATTTGCCATGTATTGCAAAAAGCACTACAATAAAACCAAATTATATGAGGTTATTATCATGCAACAAGCTCGTACCGAACGCCCTTTATCGTTGCGTTTACCTGATGTTGATTTATCCCTCATTGACCAAGCAGCAACTCTAAAAGGCTGCTCGCGCACTCAGTTTATGCGTGATGCAGCAATAGAAGCAGCAACACACACGATTTTAGAACAATCGCTCATTGTCATGAGTGCAGAAGGATTTGCTGCATTTCAAGCACTTATTGATGCAGCCCCCCAAATCGCCCCAGCAATTGCCGCACTACGCCACCATAAAGCACCGTGGGATAAGTCATAAAATGACTATCTCTGCTCCAGAAAAACTACAGGCACACCACCTAAGCCATGATTTTGACTGCGGCTTAGACCCTCTAAATATTTGGCTCAAAAAACGTGCTTTAAGTAATCAACAACGAGGATTTAGTGTCGTGATGGTTGTGCATGAAAATAATCGAGTCGTTGGTTATTATAGTATTGCTCCAACAGCTATTATGGCAAACCAACTCCCCCGAAATATACGAACAGGCCAACCGCCAAACCCCGTTCCATGCTTATTATTAGGCCAACTTGCTACCGACAAAAACTTTAAAGGTCAGGGTATTGGTTTAGGTTTATTACGTCATGCGTTGGAGCGTTGCGTACAAGGGGCGCATTTAATTGGTGGACGTGCCGTGGTTGTTCATGCTAATAACCCACAAGCAGCAGAATTTTGGCTAAAGCAAGACTTTATTCCCTCGATGGATAACCCCTTAACATTGCTTCGCCCTATTCAAGATATTGCTTTGTCGTTAGACTTGTAGTGAATTTTGAATAATGAGTCATTCAAATCTGCTCAGCTTTTGTGATACTTTCACATAAAAAAGCGTCACAGTTTGTCGTTAAACACTGTAACCATCTTTAATTTTTTCAAACAAACAATAAACTCATAAACAAAATGTGGAGAGGGATAAAAAATGAGTAATAACGATAAAAAAGTGTATGCCATTCGAAATTTAGGCTCTCATTATGGGGATGAGTATTATCATTTCCCTCTTTTTCCACCTGAGGTACATGCAGGACATATTTGCGCGATATTTGAAGATAAAGAAACTGCTTTAAAAGCATGGAAAAACTTAGAGTATCAAGCCAGTCATGAAATTAATTTTTCACATATTATAGGATATGAAGGATATAATTTTAATCCTAAGGAATTAGGGTTTGAATCAGACGATGACGATTTTGTTTGGCAAAAGCTACTCCAAATGAATGAAGATGAGCTTTTTACATTTTCACAAAAAATAGATTGCCATGTTTTCTTTTTATATGAATATCCTGCTGACTTAAAAGTAAAAACCTTATTTAACTTACAAGATAAAGAATATAACTCGTATGACGGCACAACAGACCAAGACTATATATCTAATGTCTTTTTGTATGCAGATGAGTACATAGGAACTCAAACAATAAACGGCTCACTCGAAGAACTCAGTGATGCACCTTTGTTGTTATCACAACTCATCAACGACAACCCCAACATTACATATAACGAAGAAAACAAAACCCTAGAGATTGCCCCTGACGAAAAAACACTCAACAGTGTCAACGCCCTACTCAAAAACCCACTTTATGAAATTCGCTATTTAACCATTCGGGAAATTTATGAAATTGAGCAAAAACTAAACGTAACAACACAAGAAGCATAATATGAACCCCGTACAACACGCTCATATCTCACAAAAACGTCGTGGTGGCGAGCTTGAAGACTACATGGATATTCATGCGTTAATTGATAGCACCAAAATGCTTTGCACCGATAATCGACACCGCATCCTACATACATTTTGGGGTGTACAAGAAGTGATTATCCCTATTTTTGGTCATACATTTAACAATAGTGCGGGTAAGAGTATTGAAGTTAAAGACCTGTGTGAAAAAGACCATTTATTAGTGGATTTTCAGCATCGTTTTATTCCAACCTTAGATGATTTTGTTGCCGCAATGGCCGATATCCCCACGCAAGGCTTGGCTAAACGCTTAGAAAAATTTCATCAAGACGTGATTCAAGACAAGAGCTTATCGTCTATTTTATTATCACCACTCGCGGTAACAGGCCAATTAAAGTCACTACTGATTACGCATAACAGTTGGTTTATTAACACCATTTTACCGATGATGGGTAAATCTGAAGCACAATGGATTGAGTTTGATATTACACCTGCCATGTTTTTTAACCCTATGCGTTTTGAATTATGGATGGATAATGGTGTCGCAAGTCTGCCGCCGAGTGCCGTTAAATTGGCAGACTTAAAAGCCTCACATTTTTAAGGAATACAAATGAAACACAATGATAAAAAAATCTATGTTATTCGCAACTTAGGCTTTATGTATGATGACGAATATTATTTTATACTTATCCCACCTAATATTGATGAATATGCAGGGCAAATTTGTGCAGTCTTTGAAAATGGGGAAATGGCAAGACAAAAATGGAAGAGCTTAGAATACGATTTCAGCCACGAAATGGATTTTGAAAATGTCATAGGATTTGAAGAGTCTATTTATAATTTAGAGCAGTTAGGCATCGACCAAAACAGGGATTTTTATGAGAAACTTAAACTCATGAACGAAGATGAGCTGTTTAATCTTATTGAAAAACTTGACCGCCATGTGTTTTACATGTACGAATATCATGCTGATTTAAAGGTCAAAACCCTATTCAACCTTATAGAAAATTCTTTCGAATTTTATGATGTAAGTACAGACCATTTGTCTAATAACTTTTTAAAAACAAATGATGAAGTAACCATGATAACAATAAACGGTACACTAGAAGAACTCAGTGATGCTCCAATGTTATTATCACAACTCATAAATGGCAGCCCTGACATTACATACAATGAAAACACTAAAACACTTAGTATAAACCCTGAGCAGCACTCCCTTAACAGTGTCAACGCCCTACTCAAAAATCCACTGTATGAAATTCGCTATTTAACCATTAACGAAATTTATGCAATTGAGCAAACGCTCAATAAAACAACGACTAGCCAGTGAAACAAAACCATGACCCGTCTCCACACCCCCTGCCCCTTATCCCTAAACACCAAGCTGCCCTAACAATGCAAATCATCACCGACATCACAGATATTTTGCGGCAAGCACAAGCCAATGTGTATCGCAACATCAACAAAACAATGGTGCAAGCCTATTGGCTAATAGGCAAACGCATCATACAAGAAAAACAAGATGGCGAAGCCAAAGCTGCTTATGGCAAAGGTGTTATCAAAAATCTGTCTCAAGCCTTACAAGCAGAGTTTGGCAAAGGTTTTTCGGTGGACAACCTCGAAAACATGCGTAGATTCTACTTGGCTTATCCAAATTCCGAGACAGCGTCTCGGAAATTACAAATGCCCGAACTTCAATTGAGCTGGTCACACTATCAAACACTACTTCGCATCGAAAACCAACAAGAACGCGCTTTTTACGAAATAGAAGCCACTCAAAATAACTGGAGCTTACGCGAGTTAAAACGACAATTTGATAGTGCCTTGTACTTACGCCTTGCTTTAAGTAATAACAAGCCAGATGTACTCAAATTAGCTCAACAAGGACAGTGCATAGAAACCCCACAAGATGCCATCAAAGACCCTTATATTTTAGAGTTTTTACAATTAGAACAACATTATCAATACTCTGAGAATGACTTAGAAAACGCTTTAATAGATAAATTGGAGCATTTTTTATTAGAACTTGGCAAAGGCTTTACTTTTGTAGCACGCCAAAAAAGAATTAGCTTTGATGAGCGACATTTTTATATAGATTTAGTATTTTACAATCGTCTGTTACGTTGTTTTGTGTTGATTGACTTAAAAATTGGCGACCTCAAACACCAAGACTTGGGGCAAATACAGATGTATGTCAATTATTACGACCGATTTGTTAAATTAGATGAAGAAAACAAAACCATAGGTATCGTTCTTTGTCAGGATAAAAGCGAAACCTTGGTAGAAATGACCTTACCCGAAAATAATCAGCAAATTTTTGCCAGCCGTTATCAAACTATTTTACCTAGCAAACAGCAATTACAAGCCTTACTAACACAACATATCAAGGATAAGGCATGACCCGACTCCACACCCCCATTCCCTTATCCCTAAACACCGAAATCGAACTGCCCGAAGAAGCCGCGCATCACTTCATCAAAGTCTTACGCGCACGAATTGGCGAAGCAGTGTGTTTATTTAATGGCGAAGGCGGCGAATATCATGGTCTATTAAGTCGAGCCGATAAACGCAATGCTTACGTTACCCTAACTCAATTTATAGAAGCAGATAAATCCTCTCCCTTAAAAGTACATTTAGGGCAAGTGTTATCAAAGGGCGACCGTTTTGATTACGCCATTCAAAAAGCAACCGAATTAGGCGTTAGTGAAATCACCCCGTTATTAAGCGAACGCTGCGAAGTACGTTTGGGTGAAGAACGCTTAGATAAAAAAATGGCGCATTGGCAAAAAATTGCCATTAGTGCGTGTGAGCAATGCGGCTTAAATCGTGTGCCTGTCATTCACCCACCACAACAACTGGATTCATGGACACAAAACGTACAAGTTGATTTACGTTTTGTCCTTGCGCCAAGCGTCACTGGCTTGCCTAATCCTAGTCAAAAACCACACTCTGTTGCCGTATTAATTGGTGCCGAAGGCGGTTTAAGCGAACGCGAAATACACCAAAGTCAACAAGCAGGTTTTGCGCCGTGGTGTTTGGGGCAACGGGTATTACGCACCGAAACCGCACCTGTGGCGGTGTTAAGTGTACTGCATTGGTTGTGGGGTGATTTTCAGTAAGGTATCGTCAACAATACCGTACCAATGAGCGCGTTCTAAAATACGTTTTGCCCAACGCTCATGGGTTGCTGGCTCGCACATCGCGCCATTATGTTGAAATACCGCAGGTGCGCTTTGATTAAGAATTAAACGCGCTGCTTGATAGTCACTACCATACACTTGTAAAGCGCGATGAATAATAGCAATTTGTGAGGGATGAATCGCCGTTTTACCCACTAAACCATAGTCCATATCTTGCTCTAATTCTGCTTGTAACAACGCAGGATTATCCAATAACTCACACACAGGCGCAGTCAAGGCAAAACCTGCGGTGGTCATGACTCCTGTCAACATACTGATGACATACAACAACGGGCTTTGGTATAAAGTATGACGATTACTACGACGCAGGCCTAAACATTGCAGTAAATCATTGCCACCAATACGCACTGCTAGCACTCTATTTCCTAACTCTAATTTTAATGCACAAGCCAACTCGGTCATTGCCCCTGCATCAAAAACCTCTTTGGTTTCTAAGGTTGGCATTGCCCATAATTGTGTCGGTGCTAGTAAGTGATGCCAGACAGGTAAATCATGCAAATTAAACTTCGGCAAGACAAAACCATCAATCAAATTCATTAACGGCCATTCGACCAATTGTGCGGCCATGGCTAAATTTCGTGGTCTAACAAAGACTAAAGGCGCATCTTTATAACGCGGTTCACTGCTGGCTAAGGTCAACAATAAACGTTGTAAATTATCTAAGCCATAACTTACATCACCTTCGGCAACCGCATCCTCTAAACAAATGACTAAAGACCGTAACTGCGGAATTTTTTCGCCACGCACAACCGCTAATAAATCGGGGCGTGTCGCTGGCATATATAAGGTTGCACCCAGTGCATAAGGCGACAATTTATTCATGAACGCATACTCTTAACGTTTAATATTCTTAATAATAGTCACAGCGCGATACTGTCCTAAATCTGCACCGACCGCTTGCACTTTGATGCCTGCCTGTTGAGCCAGATGGATTAATAATGCAACATCAGGGTCTGACAACTCCCTCACAAAAACATGCTCAGGCACTCTACGCATCACCGCACGTGTCGCTTCAGCAATGCCGACTTTAATATGATTGATGTTTTGTATGGCATAACGATGACTAAAATGACGAATCACATCGCTACTTTGTTGTTGCAAAAGGTGTTGTTGCTCAACTGTCCCTATTTGACTAGCGATGATGTTGTCTGAATTTATCGCTTGTCGAAGTTGGTCTATGGTTTCTATAAATGACTGGCTGACATCGTAGACTTGTAAATGTTGGCAATGCGTACAACTGTGCCAATCATCGGCATCATATAAGGAACGAGACACCAAACCCGAAATCGTCGCGCCTAATATGCCTGAAGGAATTAACCAATCCTCTGCCGAAGCCGACAACCACGCATAACCACACGGGTCGGCTAAAGTCACTAAACGTGGCTGGCCACTAAAGCGGTTATCTGCTGCCAAACTTGTGGTTAATTGCCGTGAAATTGCGCCTTTACCCGTCCAGCCATCAACAAAAATAAGTCTGTCCGCGCCATGTTGTTCAATAATCGCATTTAGTGCCACCGAGTCTAGCCCTTTGTCACGAATAATACTGATACCGTAATGTTGAACTTTGACACCCAATGCGCGTAACGCGCGCGTAAGTAATATAGCTATCGGCACACCCGCACGCACAAAGGAAACCAGCGTTAATTGACCATGCACCTGTAAAGGCAATAAGGCTAAGGCCAAAGACTGAATATCGTGCGCCATGCGTAAGCCATAGCTGTCGATGGCTTGTTGATATAACTCTTGATGCACAATGGAGGGAATTGGCTCGGTACTGAGCATTTCTGAATAGTGTTTTTGCCCCGTTTGAATCAAACGTTCTTTTTCGGCAACATCGGTAACGGCAATGTTTTTTTGACGTAATAAAAACTGTATATCGCTGGCTAAATATGAGCCTGAAAAACCAGTCAACACACTTATTCTCCCAACGATTGATAAACATGCTCGGCTAATTGCCCCTGACGTGGCGTTGCCCACCAATCACAGGCGCGCAGAAAATCGACATCGGATAAACTATCGCCAAAACCTAAAACGGGACGTTCGCCATGTAGCTCTTTGTCTCGGCGCAACCACTCTTCGACAGCAAACTTCTTATGTAAAACCTTAGGCAAAATGGCTAAATTATTGGCATTTCTATGAATATAAAACCGACTTAAATCGGCTTGTTGCTTTAATAATTGTTCAACATCGGCTAAAACTTCGTCGGTGTGATGATTGTGTTTGGCTAAAGCATAACAAGGCAAATCTTGCTCTTCAACGACCCATGTTCGCAATGACAAGCCTAACTGTAATGCTATGTTGTTTATCTGATTTTGTATATTCGTTAAAGGCGTTTTGTACTCAGACAAAACAGCCAACATATGTTGATGCCATGACTCATCGCGCTCACCATTGGCTTGCAACATCACTGCGCCATGCGCACAAATTGCGCCTTGGCTAAAGGGTATTTGCACCCGCTTAAAGGCATCCACACTACGCGCTGTCACAGGAACAACATCAGCACATTGCAATAACCAATCAATCAATGCCTGTTGTTTGTGATTAGTAAAACTTAAAGGCTGACCGTGTTTATCTAAAGCGGCGACTTTGCGCGGCGTATTGATGGGCATTTTGCGCGCAGTTTGCAAAATGGTATCGTCTAAATCCATTAAAAACAGAGGCTTATTCATCAACAATCACCTGTGCATTTAAGGCTTGAATGAAT
>JBKJUH010000241.1:0-4389 GCA_046590075.1 Agitococcus sp. | reverse complement strand
AGGGTGAGTGCAAAATGAAAAAAACGTGTTTAAGTGTAGCAATCGTATTGACGATAATGGGCGTAGGGTCAGCTCATGCAACATTGACCAATGGACAGCCGTATAGTGTCAGTATGGATGCCAAAGGTTTTATGATTGATGGTCAATACCGTTTGTTGCGTGGCGGCACGGTGCAATGGTTTCGTATTCCCAGTAGCGAATGGCGTGACCGTTTAGAAAAATTCAAAGCGGCAGGTTTTAATACCGTTGATTTGTATGTCGCGTGGAATGCAGTTGAGCCACGCGAAGGCGAATTTAATTTTGCTAACCCTAATTTGCGTCAATTTGTTAGCCTTTGCAAAGAGTTAGGCTTGTATGTCTATTTGCGTCCCGGCCCTTATATTACCAACGAGATGGATGGTGGCGGTGTACCAGCATGGTTAATGGCTAAATCCACCAAAAAAGACATTGCCTTAGATGGCAAACCGAATTTGCGTACTCATGATCCTGACTATTTGAATTATGTCGGTAAATATTTACGTCGTGTACATACAGAAATTCGTGATTTATTTGCTGATCGTGGCGGCCCGATTGTGTTGTATTCCATCGAAAACGAATACAACTGGTTTCAACCGTTCCATGAGGCCGACAAGTTATTTGGCTATCAAGGTGGCCCAGAGCGCGGTTTGTTGCAAAGCTTTAATCCTAATGCTTATTTTACCGCCTTGCGTGACATCGTTCGTAATGATGGCATTACTGTTCCTATTACCACTTGCCCTGGTGATGGCAAAGCCTCGGCAACGGGTGATGTGACAGGTGTTGTGCCTATGCCTAACATTTACAATGGCTTAGGTGGCGATTACCCCGAAAAAACAGCCGTTGATTTATTAACCGATATGCACAGCAGCAATCATGGTGGTGTCTACGCCAATATGCCGAGCGGCACGACTGAAACTGACCGTGACCCCGTTAAAATTAAGCGTTTATTATTGGGTGGTTTAGATGGCACATTTGCCTTTAATGCTGTGGGTATGATGACGCCTGGCTATCGCAACGCCATTGTTTTGAATACCCGTAGTGCCGACAACGCCTTTGATTTCAGCTCAATCAACAACATCATGAATGGTTTTGTGTCGCCACAAGTCGGTTATTTTTCGGGTGTCGTCGATTATTATGGCCCTATTTCACCATCAGGTTTATTGCGTCCTTCGTTTCATGCTTTCCGTCGTGATAACTTGTTTTTTGATGCGGTTGAACCCTATTTTGCTGCCGCAGGTACGGCACAAAAAACAGGTTTAACGGTCAGCAATGTCGAAATTGGTGCGCGTGAACCCAACAACGTCAAAGTCAATTATTGGTTACAAGGCACACAAGGCACGAGCTTTGTCGGTTTGGTCAATCAATCGGGTTTTGCCCAAAACATTCCGCTAAATGGCGTGAGTTTAAACGGTGAAACCTTGCCAAAGTACGCGCCAATGACTATCCCCACCAATCCCGAAGCGGGTGTTGCCTCTAAAGATTACGCCATGATTTTGGTGAAAGATTTACCGCTAACTAATGGTGCAGGCAAAATCGCTTGGACAACCAGCGAGTTATTAAGCTCGCGTGATTACAACGGCGATGCCTTAGTGATTGTGCATGGCGTAGCCAACAGCAAAGGCGAATTAGTGTTAGATGGTTTAGGTGCAGGCGCAACGATTGTGACGCGTGACAACGGTATTACTATCGCCGAGCAAAGTGCCAATCGTTTAGCGGTGACCTATAGCCACTATCCACATTTAGAATTAGTTGTGCGTAGCGAAACGGGAAAAACCGTGCGTGTGGTCGTAACAACGACTGAAGAAGCGGGGCGTTTTTGGTTTAGCAAAGTCAACGGCCAAGATGTTGTCGTGGCGGGTTTAGAAATGCTGAAAGAAACAGGCACTTCTTCACAATTTAACCTACAACTAGCGGCTGAATACGATGCTAAAAGCCGTCCGTTATATGTGATGTCACCCCGTCGTCTGCAATTGCGTAACTTGGCAGTCAGTTCCGCATGGAATAGCCAAACCCAAAGTGCTACTTTTGCCAAACCACAAAGTATTCCTGCATTAACCGCGTTGCCAAATTTAATGGCAGGTAAGGTAGCCAGCGATATGGGCGAAGCCGCCACCGATTACAACGATAGTACATGGATAAAATGGACAGGCGAGCCACAAGCGCAAGAAACGAAAGGCATTTATTCGGGTCATTCATGGTATCGCACCGAGTTGAATTTTGACCATGCACCGTACTGGTGGGAAGACACTTCCCTCTATATTGAACACGCGAGCGATATTGTCGGTATCTACGTTAATGGCACTTACCTGAGCACACAATTGCCTTTAGGTACGGAGTTGGATTCAGACTCATGGAACGCAAAATATAAGTTTCCGTCCTTACGTCCGTACTTAAAACAAGGCAAAAACGTCATTGCCTTCCGTACCGAAGTGTGGGGTCATGGTAGCTTTATGTTCCCACGCGGCACATTAGCCGCCACCAATATGAAGTTGCCGAGTTTAGGTTTTGATAGCTTAAAAGGCTTATGGGGCACAGCACGTTTAGGCGGTACAAACTTAACTAACTGGTCGTTACGTGGCGATTTAAACGGCGAACGTACGGGTTTAATGAACAATAGCTATAGCGACAGTGCATGGCCAACGGCAACCTTGCCAATGGGCTTGGCGAAAGGTGAAGTGCGTTGGTATCGTGCAAAGTTTGATGCCGCACAATTACCTGATAGCAATAGTTTGAGTGCGCCGTTGTCCTTACGTTTTAATGGTCAACGTGTCAAAGCGACAGTCTTCTTAAATGGTCAATTGATTGGTCGTTGGTTGAGTGGTGATGGTTGGTTGGATCATGGTTTTTGGGGACGCGCCATTCGTGATATGTGGATGAACACCAATCCCGATTACTTCCCCATTAGTAGCACAGGCTTAAAACCCGCAGGTACGCCGAATGTGTTAGCGGTTGCTTTTGAAGATGTATCCGCAGGCGACCAAAGTGCCGCACAAGTGAGTGATGTTTCGTTGGCTTATAGCCCCGAGATTCGTGCTGACATTAACGGGCAGTCAATGTTAGTCAATCAACCACGCGGTAAAACAGTGCTAAATGTCGATTTCTTAGAGTAATTCTAAGCCTATAAAAAAACCTCGTGTTGGTGTAGCCAGTACGAGGTTTTTATTTTTTTGGGGATGAGGGAAGACTAGTGTCAGTTTATGATTGACCCTTCGACTCCGCTCAGGGAACGATTTCTGTCGGCTGAGCGGAGTCGAAGCCTCAACACAGCCGAGTTTAATGATGGCGTTCCTCCCTTGCTTGATGTCGAATTTGTTCTTCAATGTTATGGAGTAATGTTAGGGTGTCAGCGAGGGCAGAAGCGGTTTCTACCGTGTCTTCGGGCTGAAGATGCTGGTGCATCTCTTCTAATTGCATAATTTGCCAATGAATGCTTTTAGGGTCTAGATTACTGACCATGACGGATGTGTTCATAATAAAGCCTCCTATTGGAGAGAAACTGACGTTAATAAATAATGCCAGTCCTAAAGTCAGGTTTAGATGATAAGTTTCTCTAAGCCCTACAGAAGATATAGATGATGAATGTGAGGTTTGCCAGTTTTTTGCTGAGATTAGCTAAAAATGCAATTTGCCCGAACTTTCTTTTAAAAATCCCATTTTGACAATTTTTTCAATATCCCTAAAGTAAGTCCGTTCGGCTTTGCCATAAAATAAGGTTTGAATCACACTCTTTTTATATAGCTCACTGGGTGAGAGTGATGTGACATTGTTTGATAATAAGCTCATATACAACTCAATCAGTTGAAATTGTCTTTCGGTTAGAGTTTTGTTGTTTTTAGCCTCATTTAAGGCATTTCTATACAATAAAAAACGAATTAAATCATTGGCTTGGTCATGTAGTTGATTGATGGCATGAAACATTCCTACAAGCATAAATTGGCTAAAGTCTTGATAAGCAAACGACTCCTTTTTGTCGGCCAATTTTCGGCAGTGATTAAATAACGAGAAATAGTGGTGAATGTTTTCTTGATAATGTTGCCAAATAGCCGATGAGCTAAAACGGTAGCCTGATTGTTCTAAAATTAACATTTCGAGTAAACGACCTGTACGGCCATTTCCGTCCCAAAAAGGATGAATGATTTCAAAATAATAGTGAGCAAGGTTCGCTCTAATTAACGCAGATTGACTCAAAAGTGCGGGGCTGTTTAACCATTCTAACCATGCTCCCATTAAATACTCAATATCGGCTAGGCATTTGGGTGGGCGATAAGTGCCACCATGCGCGTCATTGCCAACTATCGTTTTTTGTGATGGTTGATTATTTCTAAATTGTTTTGGGGGATTATGTTGTTCATCAATTTGTTGCGAAACTAA
>JBKJUH010000075.1:0-3234 GCA_046590075.1 Agitococcus sp. | reverse complement strand
GCTGCGGAATAAATACACCAGCATCAGCATCATGGTCAGTAAAAACCACGGCCAAACACGGGTAAAGTCGGCTTGTGATTCTTCGGGATAGGCTTTATTGGCAATGGTTTGGCCAACTAAATGCACGTTAATATCAGGATGGGCTTTTTGTACGTCATAGGCCATGTTACGAATGGCATTAACAACCAGAGGAATTTCGACTTGTGGCTGTTTGGCGGGCATATTAAGGGTAATACGCACCCCAGTTACATTACCTTCGGGATTGACTAAGGAATTAATTAAGAACGGTTCGTTTAACGCGGCTTGTTTAATGTCGGTAATATCTTTTTGGGATAAGGATTGTGGCGAAACTACCAAATCTTGGGTGCTGATTGCATCACCATCCACTGTCACATGTTGAAAGTTGGTCAACGATTCTACGCGCTGTGAATAGGGAATTTTCCAACTGGCATCAGTCAGATTTTTAACAATTGCTAAAAATTCAGGGGTAAAAACACCACCCTCACGAGGAGCTAATGCAATCACCACGGCATCGGTTTTTGAGTAGTCTTCTTGCAGTTTTTCAAAGGCATGTAATTGGGGATTATCCGCACCAAAAAACGCCCGATGGTCAAGGGAGTAAATAAACCCCGCACTGCCTGTGCTAAAACCCAAAACGACAATCAGTGATAACAACATACTGCGCCACGGATGGGCAACAATCCATTGCGATAACTGTTGAATGGTGCGGTCAGACCACGCTTCAAGGGCTTTTAGATTAGCCATGTTGATTCCTTAAAAAAACCAAATAATATTGGTACGCACAAAACTGTCATTAGCTAAGGCGGATAGTTTGTAGTCGTTGTTGTTCGTTAATAAGGCGATAGCGGTAGGTGGGTCTTGGCTGATAAACACTCGCACTTCAATAGCAATTTTTAGACTGTCATTAAGTCGAGTGCTGCCTTTCAGTCGCCATGCTTGTTCGTGATGACGAATATCACTGACCATACCTGCGAGAATTTCACTTGATGCACTGTCGTTAAAAGCGAGTCGCCAACCTAACAGCACATCATGCTCAAAAGCGGTAGTTGCTTGTGTGTTGCGACTGTCAGTTAAATACTCAGCCAACCAACCGACATCAATCGTTGAGCCAAAAGCACCAACTTGCGTATATTCCACGCCTATATCGGTGGCGGTGTAGTCTTGCGCCATACCTTGACGATGAATCGCTTCCAGTTTCCACAACCAATCACCGACAATATATTGACCATCAATACCCAGTTGTTGAATCAGTGGATAATACGGTCGTAATGTTGGTTGATAGTTGCCGACAAAAGCCGTCGGCACAAAACCTGTAAAGACGATTTGACTGGCATCAACATAAGGCATAAGTTCAGGTTCACGCGCCGTGCCTGAAAATGCACTTACACCTAAACGTAAGCCTTTAGCATTGAATTGATAGCGTAAAGCGGCATCTAAATGATTTTTTTTTGCCCCAGACTCATAACGCGTATTATCGGTATCAACCAGCCACGGTAAACGCAATCGACCTTTTTGACTAGGAAAAACGCGCTCGCGGGAGAAAGGTAGAACATAAAAATCAATTAAATGAGCATCGTGTTCCCAGCTTAAGTTAACCATTGCTTGACCGAGTTTGATATCACCATCCAAACTTTCAATGGCATCAGTTTGATTGACGATATCCACCAAATGCGCGCCTTCAGTAACGCCCCAAAATACCTGACCTACACCCACACGCCATTGTTGAGAGCCTTTGCTGGTTAACCACATAAATTCTCGGACATCGACATGTGTATTATGGTCGTCTTGAAGATCCCAGTGTCCAAACAAGCGAATATTGATTTGCTGTTCTTTACTGACCTGATCATGAATGTCAAATTGTAAGTGCAGCGAACGGGTTGTTTGCGTCTGCTGTTGTGCGCCGTCGTCAAAAAACGCCGTTAACTTTAGCCCTGCCTCATTTTTAAGGTCAAAAGCCTGAGCTATTGGCATCAACAATAGCGGAAACAGTGACCGAATTAACGAAGTTAAAAAACGTGGCATGATTAACCCTATTTGGCACGTTTTAAGGCGTTTTCGCTAAAATCGTCTTTATTCAACCCCGTTTTGAATTGATAGTCCGACCACTCTAAACGGGTTTGTTTCTGCGTTTGTTGATTCACCATCAACATGTGTGCTGGTCGCCAATTGCCGTTTTTTAGCTTTTTGAAGTCCGTCGCGGTGTAAACTTTTAATAACGAGTCTTTACGGTCATAATACTCAATACGGTGTTGTAAGTAGTCTTGTTTATCAATCCACACGAGTTGTTTGGTGTAGCCTGAGTTGCTGTCGGTGGGTTTGCGTTCTAAAACAAAGCAGGTCAGTGCATCGCATTTTTCTTCACGCACGAATTGATAGCTAAATTTTTGCCAATAGGGGGTGACGATGTCTTCAAAAGCAAATTCAGAAGCCATAAACGGCCCCGATTTATTACGTGCTGAAATTTGTTTTACCCTCGCAATTGCAGGTAAATATAACCATTGTAGGTCTTCACTGTCTGCGCGCGTGTGAGAGAGTAAGGCCGTACCTGAGACATCACGCGGCGTATCAAAAATCATTAAACTACGGTCGCCATTTTTGCCTAAATCTAAACTTTTGACGCGTAATGTCCGTTCAGCCGTTTGATTACTGGGGCTAATTAAGGTCATTTTTAAGGTGGCGATAGAGTCGCCATAACCGTGTACGCGTTTATCGGCTTCTTGGGCAATATCTTCGGCAGTGCCTGCAACGGCAAGTGTGTGTAAATTAAGATAGATAAAAGGCAGTAATACAAATTTTTTCCAGTTCATTATCATGACTCTCAGTATATAAAAACTCAGGACTTACACATCGCACTGCGATTAGTGAACATAAAGTCCGCTAAAGCAGTAAAAGAAATGTGAACAAATAAGCGATAACCGCGTCAGTCTAAACGATGTTTTATCATTCCATGACTACTTAGCCTAGTGCCATTTTTACAAAGCGCAAACAAAGCGTTGCCATACCAAAAAATATTTTTAGTGTAGCTATCGTTAGTTGAGACTGTCCCTAGACCCCCCCCATCGCGTATGCCAGCATCAAAGGGCATGGTGGGTGGATTGACATAATCTAAATGATTAGCGTGTATTTTTTTTTGATATTGAGAGTGAAAACGATGCAACTAATTGACTTATAATCAATGCGCGAATTTTACGGGCTTTACAGGGCAACCGCGAA
>JBKJUH010000043.1:0-6880 GCA_046590075.1 Agitococcus sp. | reverse complement strand
CTTTGGCGGTAATCGTCCGACGTTTGCCCATGCCTAAGGCAATGCGTCGTGACGTTGCAGCGCGTAAACTACGGACAATATTAATTTTGGCGGGATTGCCTTCGCTGACAATGCCTGCGCTTTGCCATTCCCATGTTTCAATGCCTGTTAAACGACGTTTAATCAGATTCGGCAAGGCAAGGTCTTCAAACAAAAAGTTCAAAAACTCCTCTTGGCTAATGCTAAAACTGAACTCGTCTTCCCCTTCGCCTTGATTACTGGCTTTACCACTGCCTTTACCGCCACCACCTTGAGGTCGTTGAACTTTATCCCCCGAAATAAATTCTTTATTACCTGTATGCACCATGTCACGCGCGCCACCTTGCCCATGATGAAAAGTTGGCTCGGAAATATCACGTGTCGGCAGGGTGACGGATTCGCCACGATCCATATCGGTAATACTGCGTTTACTGGCCGATTCACCGACAGACTGGCGAATTTGCGCTTTATAACGGTCTAAAAAGCGTTGACGATTGACCATGCTTTTGTGGCGGCCATTCAAACGACGGTCGATGATATAGCTCATGGGTTCTCCTTTCTCAAGGCTTAGATAACACCTAGAAATAGATTAGGTATTAAGTCCCCTCTTGAGAGGGGATTTAGGGGTGTGTTAGGCGTAAAACACAAGTTCGATTTCCCCCTCGTGTTTTAACCCACCCCTAGCCCCTCCAAGGAGGGGAATGTTTTTGGTGTCTTACTGCGCCTTTCTAAACCGTAAATACCATTCACACAGTAAACGGACTTGTTTTTCGGTATAACCACGGTCGGTCATGCGACGGACAAAGTCTTGATGTTTTTGTTGGTCACCTTTGTTGGCTTTGGGGTTAAAGGAAATGACGGGTAATAAGTCTTCGGTGTTAGAGAACATTTTTTTCTCAATCACCGCCCGTAGTTTTTCGTAAGACACCCATGATGGGTTTTTGCCGTTGTAATTGGCGCGTGCGCGTAAGACAAAATTCACCACTTCATTACGGAAGTCTTTAGGGTTAGAAATGCCCGCAGGTTTTTCGATTTTCTCGAGTTCCTCGTTTAAGGATTGACGGTTGAAAATCTCGCCTGTATCGGGGTCGCGGAACTCTTGGTCTTGAATCCAAAAGTCAGCATATTGCACATAACGATCAAAAATATTTTGACCATATTCGGAGTACGATTCTAAATAGGCGGTTTGAATTTCTTTGCCAATAAACTCGACATAACGCGGTGCTAAAAACTCTTTTAAGAAGCGTAAATAACGCGCTTGAGTGTCGTTGGCAAATTGCTCTTGTTCAATTTGGGTTTCTAAAATGTGCAATAAATGCACAGGATTGGCCGCGACTTCGGCATGGTCGTAATTAAATACTTTCGACAAGATTTTGAAGGCAAAACGAGTGGATAAGCCTGTCATGCCTTCATCTACGCCTGCCGAGTCTTTGTATTCTTGATGGGACTTGGCGCGTGGGTCGGTGTCTTTGAGGTTTTCGCCATCATAAATGCGCATTTTTGAATAAATGCTGGAGTTTTCGGGGTCTTTTAACCGCGATAAGACGGTAAATTGCGCTAACATTTTTAAGGTGTCAGGCGCACAGGGCGCAAAGCCTAATGACGAACTATCGACCAGTTTTTGATAAATTAATATTTCTTCAGAGACCCGCAAACAATACGGCACTTTGACGATAAAAATACGGTCAATAAAGGCTTCGTTGTGTTTGTTGTTACGGAAGTTGACCCATTCCGCTTCGTTGGAGTGCGCTAGCACCGTACCGTCAAAGGGGATTGGGCCAATGGCTTCAGTGCCGTTATAGTTGCCTTCTTGGGTGGCGGTGAGCAGTGGATGCAGCACTTTAATCGGTGCTTTGAACATCTCGACAAACTCCATTAAACCGCGATTGGCTTTACATAAACCACCCGAAAAAGAATAGGCGTCGGCATCATTTTGCGGAAAGTCTTCGAGCTTGCGAATATCGACTTTACCCACAAGGGCAGAAATATCTTGATTGTTTTCATCACCGGGTTCGGTTTTAGAAATGGCGAGTTGGTGCAAAATGCTTGGACACATTTTCACCACTTTGAATTTGCTAATATCACCACCAAACTCTTGCAAGCGTTTCACCGCCCACGGTGACATAATGCCGCGTAAATAACGTTTAGGAATGCCGTAATCTTGTTCGAGAATGTCACCGTCTTCCTCAATATTAAATAAGCCGAGCGGTGATTCATTGATCGGTGAACCTTGAATAGCATAAAACGCAGACTTTTCCATCAATGACTTTAGACGCTCTGCCAATGAGCTTTTACCGCCACCTACAGGGCCTAATAAATACAGAATTTGTTTCTTTTCTTCTAAACCTTGAGCCGCATGACGAAAATAAGCAACAATTTGTTCAATCGCGTCTTCCATGCCATAAAATTCATGAAAAGCAGGATAACGACGAATCATTTTATTAGAGAACATCCGCGATAAACGGGCATCTTTACTGGTGTCTACGACTTCGGGTTCGCCAATGGCGGTGAGCAGCCGTTCTGCGGCAGTAGCGTAGGCGGTAGGGTCAGTCTTACACAAGTTAAGATACTGCTCTAAGGTATATTCTTCGGGACGACTTTGATCAAACCGCGATTGATAATGGCTAAACAAGCTCATGGCAAACCCCTTTTAATAGTTGGACTGACGCATCGCACCGCGATTAGCCCATTTTATGCGCATGAAACCGTTAAAAACGGTGGCAGTGCGAACAAAGAAGCGATAACCGCACTAAGTTCTATAATGACTTTAAAATGCATTCCCAGTGTTAGCTTAGTCATAAAATAACAGAAGTGCTGCAAAGTTTTATCATTTTTTGTAGTGTTGATAAGAGGCATCATACAAACGATGAACAGTCAGAGTTTGCCGATTTACACACAGAATCATAACGATAAGCTAATCTTAAAAATCTTAGAAATAACTATGCAGAAGACGTGCCAGTCTTGGTATGACGGCCAGAATATGAGAGGAAGGGTAGCAGGTGTAAAATGGGTTGAGGTACTAAACCCATCCTAATCAGAGCGTGTTGCGTCATCAATCCATGCGCCAAAAAACAAAAATTTTATACCAAGCCACAGTCCAAACAGGCTTTAGTCGCGCTAAACATCTGACCATCATCTAAACGATAGGCTAATAATTGACCTCCCCAAACACAACCACCATCCAAGGCAATCACGGGAGCTTGAGGGCCATTACCTTCCAGAGCCGCCCAGTGACCAAACAAAATTCGGGTATTTTTGATGCTCGGATTAGGTAGGTTAAACCACGGATAATAACCATCGGGTAAGTTTTCTAAACCTTCTTTATGGCTAAATTCGAGTTCACTGGCCAAGTTACATAAACGCATGCGGGTAAGATAATTGGTAATCACCCGCCAGCGTTTAGCTCCGCGTAAATGCTCATGCCACAGTGCAGGGGAGTTGCCGTACATGCCACCTAAAAACTGATGTAATTGCTCACCTTGTAAGATGGCAGACACTTCGGCCGATAACTCGCGGGCTTGTTTAATACTCCAACAAGGCGGAATCCCTGCATGGCTGATAATAGCGTTTTGGTGCGGAATCTCTAAAAACAACGGTTGCGCACGTAACCAATCAATCAACTCTTGGCCGTCAGGCGCGGTGAGAATATTGGCGGTATGGTCTTTTTTCTTGACAGGGCTATAGCCGTAAAAACAGGCAATTAAGTGTAAGTCATGGTTGCCTAAAACCACACGCGCACTATCACCCATGCCTTTAATTTGGCGTAATACCGTCAGTGAGTCTGGACCGCGCGCGACTAAGTCACCTGCAAACCACAGGCAATCTTGTGTTGGGTCAAAAGCAATGACTTCTAGCAGCTCGTCAAGAGCCTCAGCACATCCTTGAACATCGCCAATGGCGTAATCGGCCATAGCTGTTTCCTCTTAAAGTGAATCAGGACTTACGCATCGCACCGCGATTAGCGCGTTTTGTGAGCATAAGGCCGCCTAAAGCGGCTGAAATGTGAGCAAATAAGCGATAACCGCGTCAGTCCTAAACTGATTTATTTTTAGAGAATGCCATGCAAGTTTCCGTAGAAAGCGTATCTGGCTTAGAACGCCGTTTAAAAATCTCTGTACCTGCAAGTCAAGTTGAGCAAAATGTGACTAAACGCATTAATCAAACGGCTCGCACTATTAAAGTGGATGGTTTTCGTCCTGGTAAAGTGCCATTAAGCATGATTAAGTCACGTTATGGTGCTGGCATTCGTGCAGAAGCCTTAGATGATATTATTCGTGAGAGTTATGTTGCAGCATTACAACAAACAAAACTAAAAGTAGCGGGTTTTCCTGATATTCAACCCATTAGTTTTGTCGAAGGCAAAGATATTGAATTTGCTGCCGTGGTCGAAGTCTATCCAGAAGTCACCATTACTGACTTTGCAACATTGGCGGTCGAGCGTCCTACGTCTGAAGTGCTTGATGCCGATGTCGATACCATGATTGAAAACTTACGCCGTCAACGTGCTAAATGGGAAGACAGTGCCGAAGTGGCTGTTGAACAAGACCGTTTAACGATTGACTTTGAAGGCAGCATTGCAGGTGAAGCCTTTGCAGGTAACAGCGCACAAGACTTTGCCTTAGTATTGGGTTCTAAGCGCATGATACCTAACTTCGAAGAGCAGTTAGTGGGTGCAAAAGCAGGTGATGAATTAACGATTACGGTTACTTTCCCAGCTGACTATCAAGCGGCTGAATTGGCAGGCAAAGAAGCACAATTCAAAATCAACGTCAAAAAAGTCACTAAGCCAGTATTGGCTGAGTTAAACGACCAGTTTTTAGAAACTTTTGGTGTTAAAGACGGTGGTATTGACCAATTCCGCGCTGATGTTCGTAAAAACATGGAACGTGAATTGCGTAATGGCATTCGTGCAAAAGTAAAAGCGTCGGTATTTAATGCCTTAGTTTCTGCTAATCCCTTAGATATTCCTAAAGCGTTGTTGTCGCAAGAAATTGGCCGTCAACGCGAACAAGCAATGAAACAGTTTGGTGCAAACGCCTCCCAAATCAAGCCCGAAATGTTGCCTGATGAGTTGTTTACGGATAACTCACGCCGTTCTGTCGCTTTGGCATTGTTGGTTAGCGACATTATTGCTAAACACGCCATCAAAACCGATGCTGAGCGTGTACGTGCACTGGTTGACGAAGTGGCTCAGTCTTACGAAAGCCCTGCCGAAGTCGTGCAATGGTACTACAGCAGCAAAGAGCAAATGTCGCAAATTGAATCGACAGTATTAGAAGATCAAGTCGTTGATTTGATTTTGGCGCAAGCGCAAATTACCGACACAGCCATTGGTTACGAAGAATTATTGCGCCCTCAACAATAATTCAAGCAGCACAAACGACTGGCACTTCATGTGCCAGTTATTTTTTGTGGGGCGTGATAACGTTGTTGCCACTAGAATTGACCGTAATTAGCTAGATTAGCGCGTAAATTTCTGTTAAAAGTTTTCTAGATTAGCCTGTAATATAACTTGAACTTTTTGCTTATCACTTTGCAAGGTCAATATCTATTAAACTCGACCTACACGCTAAACTATTTGACGTAACCACATAGAGATAAATTCAATGACTCCAGTTAGTAGTGGCCTCGTGCCAATGGTGGTAGAGCAGTCTGCCCGTGGTGAACGTGCTTATGATATTTATTCCCGTTTATTAAAAGAGCGCGTAATTTTTTTAGTGGGCGAAGTGGAAGACCATATGTCTAACCTTATCGTTGCCCAATTATTATTTTTAGAATCCGAAAATCCAGATAAAGATATTCATTTATATATCAACTCGCCTGGTGGTTCGGTAACGGCAGGTATGGCTATTTATGACACCATGCAATTTATTAAGCCTGATGTCAGCACCATTTGTATTGGTCAAGCCTGTTCGATGGGGGCATTTTTGTTAACTGCGGGTGCAAAGGGCAAGCGTTATTGCTTACCGAATTCGCGCGTTATGATTCACCAGCCTTTAGGCGGCTTTCGTGGTCAGGCTTCGGATATTGCTATTCATGCCCAAGAAATCTTAAAAATACGTGCGCGCTTAAATGAATGTATGGCCAAACATACAGGCCAGCCGCTAGAGCGTGTTGAAAAAGATACAGACCGTGACAACTTTATGGGTGCAGAAGATGCACGCCAATATGGTCTTATTGATGCCGTTTTAGAGCAACGTCTCTAAGTCGTGCATGCAGAAATAGTCTGGACTTACGCATCGCATTGCGATTAGCCCCTTTTGCAAACATCAAGCCGCCTAATACGACGGAAATGTGAGCAAATAAGCGACAACCGCGTAAGTCGTAATAATGAGGAAAAGCGATGAGTGATGACCGTAAAAGCCGTAGTGAAAAGATGCTATTTTGTTCTTTTTGTGGCAAAAACCAACATGAAGTGTCAAAACTGATTGCTGGGCCGTCGGTTTACATTTGTAATGAATGTGTTGATTTGTGCAATGACATTATTCGTCAAGAGCCAGAAGCCGAAGTAGCAGGTAAAAAAGCAGTAGATGCCTTACCGATTCCCCATGACATTAAATTGACCTTAGATGATTATGTCATTGGTCAAGAAAAAGCCAAAAAAGTGCTCGCCGTTGCCGTTTATAATCATTATAAGCGTTTGCGTGCAGGAGCAAAAAAAGCCGTTAATAATAAAAAATCCACCGAAGTCGAACTGTCAAAAAGTAATATTTTGCTCATTGGCCCCACAGGTTCAGGCAAAACCTTACTCGCTGAAACCTTAGCACGGTTATTGGATGTGCCTTTTACCATGGCCGATGCCACCACTTTAACCGAAGCAGGTTATGTTGGTGAAGATGTCGAAAACATCATCCAAAAGTTA
>JBKJUH010000331.1:0-3939 GCA_046590075.1 Agitococcus sp. | reverse complement strand
GTAAAATTGCAAAACTGGGTGAATGTTTACCCGACATTAATGAGTCTACGTAACTACTCAGGCAATGCATATACTGGTCATAAAACAAAATATGTTGTGTTTTCACAATTAAAATCGCTCAACCTTGATCGGCGGAAGCCCAAACATCTCAGGTAGAATGATGTAACGGTATTTTATACCATCAGATTGTATCGCTTTATTAACATTAAGACCATCTTGGCCAAGTGTTTGATTCAAGATTGGTTCTTTTATCTCAGTAGAAGATGTGTGAGGACTAGTAGCAGATGAAACCTGTTCTTTTGAAAGATTGTCATCATCAAGCTTATCTAAGGCTTGAGAATGTAAAGGGATTATCAAAAAAATAATAGCAGCTATTTTATTCATATGGCTTCTAACTACTCGCGTAAGGCGCAAGCACCCACAAAAAAATTAACAACTGAGACTACCTCAGAACCATCAAAAACAACCCAAAAATTGGCTGGGTGCTTGTCGCACTTGACGCGCAAGTTAGACAGTTTATCTGCTGAAGACCAAGTTTGCTTTAGTAACTGCTTATTTAAACCACAAATTTAATGTAAGCATGATTTTAATATTAACTTTTCGCTCAATAATTACAAGCCCAAGAGCAGTGTTGATCTCACCGATAATAAGAAAGCCTTCCAAACACTCAATACCTATCCTTCCTCCACCTCATAAGCGTTTAGCTCCGCCAAAAAAATAAACTAGAATCTCCAAAGTGACTAAATTCATCTCTCAAAACGTGGATTTAACACCATGACCTGATTGCGTAATAAGTCGTTCTCTTTTCTCAGTTTAGCATTTTCTTCTTGCAAAGCAGAGATTTGCATCCTAAAGCCTTTTACAACATCATCTAGTTCTAAAGGGGTTTCGCCATCGCCCTCACCCTCGCCTTTGAGGGCAAGTAAGGCCGCTTGAGTCTCTTTTAACAGTTTAGCGTCTACACGCTTTTCTGTCTCTTTTAACGCTATCTTTAGCGTTAGCTCGTTTGGCGTTAAGCCCAAACGACGCGCTTCGGTCTCGTACTTGCACTGTTTGATTAAGGCATCGAGGGCGGTTTGTCCACCCTTAAAGTTTTCTAAATTTATAGAAAATTTTCGGACGTTTTCGAGAACGCTGAAAGCATTTTGGAAAGTCTTAGTAGTTAATGGTATGCCCATGCCGTTGTTTCTTGACAGTTCTGACAAACGTGCGCTTAACTCTTTGTAAGTTTTCGTTACGTCGTCAATCGTCAATTTTGAGAGGGCGATTAAGCCCCCTATGTAAGCATGGCTATGTGATTGCATAGCAATAACGGCGGCGCGTTCTTTAGGCGCATATGCGCCTAAACTTTCAAGTTTCCCCTCTTGAGTTAACACGGCGTCTTTTTCCACAGCAATCTCCGCTAATTGCAAGGTGGTTAATTCTGTTGAGTTTGTCATTTCACTGCCAGAAAGTGTCCGACGAAGATAAGCACCATGCTCATCATCTTCAAAACATCCGTGTTTTGGCCATGCCCCTCCTAATTCGTCAAACCAAACACTACCACCATTGTGTCTGACAAAATAAACTTTTTCACCACAAATAGGACAAGTGGTTTTCCGATAGACATCATCATGACTACCGCCATACTCCCAAGATGTTCGTGTCTGCAAAGGGTTAAAATTGTAGTTGGTATTCTCCCCAAAATACCCATCGCCTCCCCATCCACAGTTACACCCTGGCGGATGATTCCAAGCGTTACACATTTCACACTCCCTAATTAATGTCTAACTACCCGCATAACGCGCAAGTACCCAACAACAAAATTAACAACTGAGATTACCTCAGAACCATCAAAAAATACACAATAAGTGGCTGGGTACTTGTCGCAGTTGATGCAGAAGTTAGATTTTAATCAAGGCTTCTTTTCGTGCAATTTCCACAACACCCAGTCTGAAGATATTTTACTTGAAAAATAACGATGTACACTTAAAACTATTATGGAGTAAATCGAAATAAAAAATAAAGAAAAAAATAAATAATGCAAAATTGAAGAAGTTAAGTAGCGATAATTCTTCATAAAGAAAAAAGTTACAACATAAAGTAAAGTCATAGATATTATTTTAGGTATATTAAAAGCCTTATGTTGATTCTGTTCAATTAAAGAAAGACAAAATGGACACTTGAAAGAAAACCAGAATCCAAAAAAATATGTTTTACTTTTATAAAAATCAAATTTAAGAAGTTTAGACTTCAAGCTTCTTTTACAGCTAGGACAACTATAATCCATTTTTATCATCCAAAAATCTAACTACCCGCGTAAGGCGCAAGCACCCATGACAAAATAAGCAACTGAGATTACCTCAGAACCATTAAAAAATACACAATTATTGGCTGGGTGCTTGTCGCACTTGACGCAAAAGTTAGACTAATACAAGCAAAACTGAAACATACACTACCCCTCTTCTCTCAACTCAATCCCTTCAATAGCTTGAAAAATGCTTTTCTCGCCCACACATTTAACAGTAGCAACCAATTTATGCTTTATCTCTACATTTACCCCAGCTTCAATAGAATGCTCTTCTGCCAACCTGTCCATACTCCAAAATACACGGTAAACAGTACTCCCATTTGGTACATTTATGGCATAAGATGTGTAACGACCAGCACCACCCTGTAATGTACTGGCCTTACCTCTAGGCACTGCAACAACAATTTCAGGTTTTGCATTAGGGTAGCCAAACGAATAACTAATTGTTTTTCCTGCATCACAAACCTCTATTTGTTTTGCCTTAGCCGTCAAACATGAAAAAACCGTCTTTTCAGAGCCGTTGCATTTTGCAAAACCAACAGATGCAGATAACAAAGCAACCAAAAATACCATTATTTTGTTCATAACATTTCCTTTTACGCACTAACCAATAAAGCAACACGCCTACAATTTAACGCTTGAAATATTACTCTTTTTTCAATCATCGAGTTAAACGTAAAAATAACCAGTGCTACGCAAGCTTTTCGCACAGCACTGAGTTAGGCCAAACTCACTAAAGCGGATACCGAGCAGTTGTTTTTTTACCGCTCATGAAAAGCAACTTTTGAGGCTCAAGAATAACTTTGAACTTCCGATCGTCACATGTTCCAGCATCTACTTGTCGGTAAGATTTTGTTTGTTTATTGAATAGCCAGTAATTACCAGCAGCGCAAGAGCTACCTGCATTTTGATAAACAACGAAATGTTTAGTTGTTTCCGCTACTACACGGTCGGACACACCATCAGTCATATATTCTTGCGCTTTCACTTCCGCTTTCCAACTTTCTAGCTGTGTAAAATCAAGTGCAGAAAAAGCATATGCTGAAGACATGACAAGCATTACAGAAGCAAATATCAATGCTTTCATTTGTATAACCCCTATGTTCATTTTGTTGTTAAAATTATTTACAACGCACTAGAGCCGTTTCACTCAGTCCCAACAGTTTTCCTTCTGCGGATATGGACAATGTATGTGTTTCTGCTTCTTCTCCCTCTGAACTTGAGCAGGCGAAGTTAGCCGTTATGGATTGTTTTGTGCTTTTTGTAACTGATTTAAGGCCACACCAATATTCGTAACGCTCAATTCCATCGCTTTTTATTTTTGCGCCACTATTTGGGTAATCAATCGGACTATCTTTGGGAATTGTACAGTCCGGTTTTGACTGCGCCCAATTTCCAAGAAATTGCTTGGGTATTGGCTTTGCAGCCAATATGACAGTTGATGTGCAAAGCATCACGGCTAGCAACACCGCTTTTTTGAAATTATCCATAAACCTTCCCTTTCCCTCAAAAGTAAAACTGCTAATGACTGAGGATTTGTCTGCTTAACAGTGAAATAGACTTAGTTAAAAGTCTAACTACTCGCGCAAGGTGCAAGCACCCACAACAAAATTAAAAACTGAGACTACCTCAGAACCATTAAAAACAAC
>JBKJUH010000327.1:0-4480 GCA_046590075.1 Agitococcus sp. | reverse complement strand
CTTCATGCTCAGTCACTGTTGCTAAGCCCATCTCCATTAAAGCGGCATTTAAAGCGTGCTGAATATCACCTGCTGAATCAACTAATGTTCCATCTAAATCACAAATAATCAGTTTGGGGGTAAAGCCGATTTTCGAAAACTGCATATTATTATTCCTTAAATCCGAATAAATAACGGGCGATTTTTAATACTAAGCCGCTATCCCCATTCAAGATTAGACGCTGTTTTGTCCTACCTTGGCCAGTTCTGCACGCATGGTGAGAATGGCTTGTTGATAACTCTCGGCACCAAAAATAGCGGAGCCCGCTACAAAGGTATCCGCGCCTGCTGCTGCAATAGCACGAATATTTTTTGTGGTTACGCCACCATCAACCTCTAAACGAATAGGCAAACCACTCGCGTCAATGATGCTGCGGACTTGGACAATCTTATCAAGGGTTTTGGGGATAAACTGCTGGCCTCCAAAACCCGGATTGACACTCATCAATAACACCATATCTACTTTATCTAACACATAATCCAAATAATGCAAGGGAGTTGCAGGATTAAACACTAAACCTGCTTTGCAGCCACCACTACGGATTAATTGTAACGAACGATCAATATGGTTAGAAGCTTCGGGGTGAAAGGTAATATAACTTGCTCCTGCTTCGATAAAATCGGCAATCATACGGTCAACGGGCGTGACCATAAGATGTACGTCAATGGGGGCCGTAACGCCATATTTGCGTAGGGCTTTGCAGACCATTGGCCCAATGGTGAGGTTAGGGACATAGTGATTATCCATAACATCAAAATGGACAATATCCGCCCCTGCGGCTAAGACACTATCCACCTCTGCACCTAATCGGGCGAAGTCGGCAGACAGAATGGAGGGGGCTATTAAATAATCAGTCATGAAAACAATCTCTATAATTCAAGATACTTAGAAGCTTATGTCGGGTTGAAAGCCGATTTACGGTTGTTGTGCGCGTATTACGGCATCTAAATCGGCTAAACGCTCGGGTGTGCCAACATCGACCCATGTACCTGCAAAATATTCGCCTGTCACTTGGCCGTTGGCAATCGCTTGTCGCAATAACGGTGCTAATGGGGCTTTGCCTGTAGGCAAATGAGCGAACAGGCGCGGTGATAACAAACTTACTCCAGCAAAGGTGTATTTCTCTTCACCATCACTGAAAATTTGCGGCTGATGGCTGGCGCGGGCGAAGGCAAAGTCGCCATTGGGATGTTGTGGCGGATTAGCAACCAACACCAAATGCGCTAAGTTATCACCTAATGATTTATCAACCAAAGATTGAAAATCATAACGTAGCCAAATATCACCATTGACCAATAAAAACGGTTCATCACCCAATAACGGCAAGGCTTTTTGAATACCCCCTGCGGTTTCTAAGGGTTCGTCTTCATCTGACCAACTAATAGTCACACCCAACTGTGAACCATCACCTAAATACGCATGCAGTTTATGACCTAACCAAGCGGTATTGATAACAATATCGGTTATACCTGCTTGTTTCAGAGCCTCAATATGCCAGACGATTAACGGCTTATCACCGACCGCCAATAAGGGTTTGGGGGTGGTCAGGGTTAATGGCCGCATACGATTGCCTAAACCTGCGGCCAGAATCATCGCTTTCATACATCACCACCGTCCGCATTGCTCCCTCGCCCTAGTAGGGAGAGGGCTGGGGTGAGGGCAGATATAGCTTGCGGATTTTTTGCCAAATACGCTGGCACAATTTTTTGCACTAGCCAATCATAAAACGGCTGCAATGTTGGATAAGGTTTGATTTCATTGAGCAAATACTTAAACACCAGCGGAATATCAGCCAAATAGCCATGCTTGCCATCACGCAAACTGAGACGAGCAAAAATACCGACCACTTTTAAGTGCCGTTGTGCTCCCATTTCATCAAAGCATTGTAAAAACTGCTCAGGACTGGTTGAGGATAATTGGCCGTTGCCTTGTAATAATTGGCGAAAATCTTCTACCCAACCCTGTACATGTTCGGCTGGCCATTCAACATAGGCATCACGCAGTAAAGACACTAAGTCGTAGGTGATTGCGCCTGTGACCGCATCTTGGAAGTCAATCACGCCCATGCCACCATCTGCGAGTACCATTAAGTTACGCGAATGATAATCACGATGGACAAACACCACAGGCTGCTGTCCAACGGCATCGGCGATGTGCTGACAAGTGTTATCAATCAGACTAACTTCTTCATCAGCCAATGCTAACCCTAAATACTGCGTCACAAACCAATCTTTAAATAATGCCATTTCGCTCATCAATTTGGCGTTATCGTAAGGCGGCAAGGGATAGTTGCTAGGTGCAGGACAACTTTGTATATGCAGTAATTCAGTCATAGCTAATTGATACAGGCCATCCACAGAATCATCAGTTAAACAGGGGTGTAGCATGGTATCGCCAAAATCGCTTAATAACATAAAGCCCGAGTCAAAATCGGCATGCAGCACTTCGGGTACTGTTACGCCATGGACAAACAAAGCTTGAGCAATAGCGACAAAGGGACGTGAGTTTTCTTTGTCGGGTGGTGCGTCCACGGCAATAAACGAACCCTGAGCATGATGCAAACGGAAATAACGACGAAAACTGGCATCACCAGAAACAACAGTTAAGTGTTGTTGGGGTTGAATGTGTTGATGAGCAACGACATAGGCACTTGCCCACTCGTATAAGGCTTGACGACGACTATCTTCGGGGTAACAATGTTTCATTACAAAAACTCATGTCTGAAAGAGGGCAAATTTTTGCTATTATCACCGAGCTTTGTTATCAACCCAAGTTTTTCCTCATGCCCTCACCCCGTTTATTAGGTCTTTTTTTGTTGCTTTCGAGCGTCACTCATGCCAGTGATGCCGTCAACTACCAGCGTTTAGGCTGGATAAGTCGTGCTGCCGCCGAAAAACTGCCTCTAGCGGAACGCCCTGCCATTAAAGCGACCTGTCATGGCACATGGTTAACGCCTATCGCCAGCAATGTCAAAATTGGCAATCCTGAAGAAACGCCTATTGAAGCACTCGCCGCTTGGGTGTATTACAACCCTGAAGGCGAGTCGCGTTTAAAAGGCAACGTCAATATCACTCAGCAAGGGCGATTGATTCAGGCCGATAATGCCGAATTGTCGCGTAATCGGGACACGGGTAAGTTTACGGGTAATATTTTGCTGGCTGAACCCGGTCTGGTGATTACGGGTGAACAAGCCGATATGGATTTTACCACCAAAGTTGCCCATATTGAACGTAGCGAGTTTGTGGCGACCTTTTTAAATGCCCATGGCCGCGCCACACAAATTGATCGTAGTGCCGATAATGTCTTAACAATTGCCTCGGGTGAGTATTCAACCTGTGAGCCAGACAATCGTGTTTGGTATTTTGCCGCTCAAGATTTACGTTTAGACCCGACAACTGGGCGCGGCACGGTAAAAAAAGCCACCTTACATATTGCCGATGTGCCTGTTTTATATGCGCCTTATTTTAATTTTCCGATTGATAGCCGACGCCTGACAGGTTTGCTCGTACCACGTTTTGGTTCAACCAATGATGGGGGGCTGGACTTTTCCCAACCCATTTATTTGAATCTTGCCGAAAATTATGACGCCACATTCACACCTCGATTATTATCAAAACGCGGGCTGATGGCCGAAGGTGAGTTTCGTTATTTGTCAGCAATCGCTGGTGAAGGCTCATTGAATGCTGCGTTTTTACCCAGTGACAACTTACGCAATGATGAAAACCGCAAAAGTGGAACGTGGCAACATCGCTACAAACCTTCAAACTGGCAAATTAGCAGCAATGTTAATTATGTCTCTGATAGTGCTTATTTTACCGATTTAGGCACAGACCTTAATCAAAGCAATACCACGCACCAAGAACGCAGTGCCGATTTTAATTATTGGGGTGGTTTTTGGAATGTCTTAGCGCGTGTACAGGGTTATCAAACCATTGACCCATTATTAAAAGATATTGATAAGCCTTATGCGCGTTTACCGCAGTTATTGTTCACTGCGAACACGCCCAACAATAACCCGTTGCAAGGGCAATTCCTGTCCGAGTTGACGCACTTTCAACGTAACATTAGCGACAATAGTGGTACTGAAATCAACGGCTTTCGCTTGCGTGTGGAACCGACAGTCTCTTATGCATTAAGAAAGCCTTGGGGTTTTGTTATTCCTTCAGTGGGTGTGCAACAACTGTCTTATCAATTAGATGGTACCAATAGCATCGACACCAATATTACAACGGGCAGTTTCAATCTGGATAGCAGCTTGGTTTTTGAACGCGAGAGCAAACAATTTTTGCGAACCTTAGAGCCGCGTTTGTTTTATTTGTTTTCGCCCTACCACGAGCAAAGCCAACTACCTAATTTTGATACGGCCGCCAGCACCTTTAGTTACGCGCAATTATTTCGGGCGCGGCGTTTTTCGGGCGGTGACCGCCTTGACGATGCCAA
>JBKJUH010000300.1:0-5207 GCA_046590075.1 Agitococcus sp. | reverse complement strand
CTAAATCACCTTGGGCGTTTTTACTAATACGCACGCGCTCTGCGTCTATACGAAACTCCGCAGGAATACGAACGGCTTGGCTATTGCCATTTTTGAAAACACGACTAACGACGCTATTCATCACCCACCTTGTACATCCACCAATGTGTGTACAATATAGCAGTTTGAGCGTGCAAAATCTAACGGCAATCGCCCCCTAATATCCCATCGCCCTAGCCGCATGATAAAAACCATAAGAAGCCAACCACGCCAATAATAATGGCCACACCACCGCTACGGCCGTAAACCATTTACTTTTAGATTCGGCATATAAGGTGGCAACGGTGGATAAACAGGGCGTATAAATAAGGGTGAAAATCATAAAGCTATAACACTGCACCCAATCCATACTGGCGGCAATTTGTTGGCTTAATGCCGTCCCTTCCATGCCATAAATCACGGCTAAAGAACCAACGACGATTTCTTTGGCGACAAAACCAAAAATCAAGGCAATCGCCATTTGGTTGTCTATACCAATAGGGGCTAAGACAGGCTGAAAAAACGTCCCGACTGCGCCTGCCCAACTTTCGGGACTGGCAACCACCACACCAATTGGCAAATGCGTTAATGCCCATACTAAGGTTACACCCAAAACAATAAACTTAGTGGCGCGATGGAGAAAGTGCCGTGCCTCTTGCCATGCGCGTAACCATAACATGCGTAGGGTTGGCAAACGATACGGTGGCAACTCCAAGACAAACGGTTCACGGTCTTTGTAAAAACGTTTAAAGATAAAAGCGGTTAATATGGCGGTAAACACACTCAGCACATACAAACTAAATAACACTAAGGGTGCGTGTTGAGGACTAAATAAAATAGTGGCTAAAAACAAAAATACTTGCAAACGTGCCGAACACAAGGAGAAGGGAATAATCAGCATCGTCAACAGCCGCAAGGCTTTCGAGCGCATGACTCGTGTACCCATCAACGCTGGCACATTACAACCAAAGCCCATTAAAATCATGACAAAACTACGGCCATCTAAGCCGAGTTTGGCCATAAACGCGTCCATTAAATAGGCTGCACGCGAGAAATAGCCTGTGTCCTCGACTACTGCCATAAACAAGAAAAAGACAATAATAATCGGTACGAAGGTGGCAACGGTAGCAATACCATCCCACAAACCATCGAGGATAAAACTTGAGACAATCGCAGGGGCGTAACTAAAAATCGGCGTTAAGATTGCATCTTTTAGCCAGCCCTGCCCTGCATCTACAGCCTCTTGTAAGGGCGCTCCTAAGATATAAACTGCTTGAAAAAGTGCAAATAAAATGAGAAAAAATAACGGTAAGCCCAAAACAGGATGCAATAACCATTTATCTAAACGACTGGCTAATTGCTTGGAAGCTAAAACAGGAATATCGACGGCAGCGAGACATAACTGTTTAGTTTCGTTATGAATAAGGTCATCGGAGGGTAATTTTTCAAAATGGCTTTGGGTTAGCGACACCGCTTGCTGTTGATGTAATACACGCTGAAAGGTTGGCACAATTTGGTTCATGCCCCGACCGAGTTTGGCACTCACCGACACCACGGGCATATCAAGCAGATGACTGAGTTTTTCGCTGTCAATACGAATGCCGAGCTGATCGGCTTCATCTTGCATATTCAACACTAACACCGCAGGCAAGCCTAAAGCACGAACCTGACAGGCTAAATGTAATTGCCGTTCGATTTGCACACTATTAACAACAATAGCAACAGCATCGACACGCTGAGAACAAAGGAAATCACGAACCACGGCTTCGTCATCCGAAAAGCCGCGCATATCGTATAAACCTGGCAAATCGACAAGTTCAACAACACTATCACCAACAATCAGACGAGCAGCTAATAAATCAACGGTGATGCCTGGCCAATTGCCAATGCGTGCCGAAGCCCCCGTCAGACGATTGAAAAAGGTGGACTTGCCCGTGTTGGGCATACCAATAATAGCAATTCGGCGACGGGTATTAGGCTCAAGCGGCAGTAATGAGGATGCTGGCGGCATCTTGGCGGCGCATGATGACATCAGTAGTTCCAATGCGGAGGTGTAGAGGGCCTGCAAAGGGTGCGCGACGAATCACTTCCACGAGTTGACCAACACGCAAACCTAAAGCACTGAGACGATGAGCAAACTCAGGAGAAACACTAATCGCTGCAATGAAGCCTTTTTGACCCGCAGGCAGACTATGTAATGCTTTTTTTGTCATCGCAGCGAACCCCATGTAAATGAGAACAAATGTCATTATCATTTAACCATGAAGAAAGCGCAAGCGTTATTTCGGTGCTATGTCAATCAAAACAAATGCCCCATTTTTTCTACTTTGGTGTCTAAATAGTGGTCGTTATGCGGATTACGCCCCGTCATTAACGGCACACGCTCAACCACTTGAATATGATGTTTTTCTAAAGCGGCGACTTTTAACGGATTATTAGTCATTAACCGTACTTGGCTAACACCTAAATGCTTGAGCATTTCTTCACACATACTGTATTCACGCAGGTCTGGCGCAAAGCCTAGTTGCTCGTTGGCTTCAACGGTATCAGCTCCTGCATCTTGCAAGGCGTAAGCGCGTACTTTATTCACCAAACCAATGCCCCGCCCTTCTTGGCGTAAATACAAAATCATGCCACGGCCTGCTTCGGCAATGTTGGTCATGGCGGCTTCTAACTGAGGGCCACAGTCACAGCGTAAAGAGCCAAAAGCATCGCCCGTTAAACATTCGGAATGCACACGAATTAAGACGGGCAAACCATCATCAACATTGCCCATACTTAACGCGATATGTTCTTGTTGAGTGTCGCTTTCCTCAAAGGCATGAATGAGAAAATGACCATGACGAGTGGGTAATTTTGATGTTGCGATAAAGGTAATTGACACGCGGGACAACTCTAGTCGACAAAAAGTAATGGGCGATTGTAGCAAGAGCGAAGGCTTTGGGGGAATAATTAGCAGGACTGAAGGGTTTCAGCTCTGACCAAGCACGAGTGAACTTGCGATAGCAGGCTTATTTGGCCGTCAACTTCAAACGATTTTCTTCATGCACAATGTTGAGACGACCCAAAAAACTCATTCCCAACAAGATAGGAATGTTGTCATCGGTATCTCGGACATTCGCTTCAACACTTGTCACTGTAATTGCACCGACTTTGACTTTATCTAATAACACCCGCCAGTTTTTGACAATACCATTGGCTGTTTGACTTGCGCCTTCTTTGCCCAAACGCCGATAATCAACACCTAAACGCTTGGCATCTTTACGATTCATGGATACGGTATTTGCGCCTGTATCTACCAAGAACTCAACCACATTACCGTTAATCATGCCATTGGTAATAAACTGGCTGGCTCCATTCATGCTAATTTCTACTATGCCTTTGCTGTCGCTGCTTTTTTGAAAACCACTATAATCTTGACCCAAACCAAAGACGCGCTCTTTTTTACCCATCAATAAGCGAGCTTCTTGCGAATTCACTGCTATTAAGGTGATATCGTCGTAGCTTTCACCGACTTTAAGTATGTGGGTTTCGCCGTCAACTTTGATAATTGCTCTATCGGCCAGTAAGCCTAAAACCGCAATATCTTGCGCCCCCACTGTTGCGCTCAATAAGGCGACGGTTAAAGAACCAACCAACCGTTGTAAATCACTAACCATAACAACCCACCTGCGGCAATGCCCGCCAATACATCGTCAAACATAATACCAAAACCACCTTCTAAGTGGTGGTCACACCACGAAATAGGCCATGGTTTAAGAATATCAAAGAAGCGAAATAATACAAACGCCAATAAAACATAAGCATAGGTTTGCATATTCCATGCCGCTATAGGAATAACGGGCAATAAGCTTAGCCATTGGCCAACAAATTCATCCCAAACAATGGCTTCGTGGTCGTGAACTTTTAAAATATCTGCGGCTGCGCCACACAACCAAACACCAAAAATACTGGCAACAACAATAAGGCCAATACTGCCCCACAATCCTAAAGCCACTAATGCAGGAAAGAATAATAACGATAACGCCGAACCTGCCGTTCCTGGTGCTTTTGGCGATAAACCCGAACCTAAGCCAAAGGCGAAGAAGATAATGGGATTTTTAATGGGGTATTGAGGCATAGGACGTCCTAAAAATGTTGATAACCCGAGACCTTAACCGTCCGCGCCAATCCATGCGCAGTAAAACGTAAACCACTGTTGACGCTAATCGTACCAATACGCGTAATCATAACGTCTAACGCGCTAAGTTGAGCGGCATTTTCATCGGACAGAGTAAAACATAATTCATAATCATCACCCGCTGTTAATGCCAATTGCCACGCAGCTTCGGCAGGCAAACGCTGTAGTGCCGCTGATAATGGCAGTTTTTCTAGCTCAATATCCGCCCCTACATGAGAGGCTTGTAATATATGCCCTAAATCTTGCGCTAAACCATCGGAAACATCTAAACACGCTGACGCTACGCCACGCAACGCCAAACCTAATGACACTCTAGCTTGCGGAAAATCTAATCGACCTTTGGCATATTGCGCGTCTTCATTCGTTAATGTTGGAGCTATGCCGAGCGCGACTTGTAAGCCTAAACCTGCATCACCAATTGTACCTGAAACATAAATACCGTCACCGACTTGTGCTTGATGGCGTGTTAATGCTTTCTTAAAAGGCACTGAACCTAATGCGGTAATGGTGATGCTGAGTGCGCCTTTGGTAGTATCGCCACCAACTAAAGCAATATGGCTTTTTTTTGCCAAGTTAAACAAACCGCGCGAAAACTCGCTGAGAAATAACTCGTTAAAGTCAGGCAAGGTCAGTGCCAATAAAAACCAGCGTGGTGTTGCCCCCATTGCGGCTAAATCCGACAAATTAACGGCTAAGGCTTTATGGCCAATGGCAAAAGGATGGGTATTTTCGGGAAAGTGCCGACCTGAGATAAAGGTGTCGGTGGTGCTGACTAAAACTTCGCCTGTGGGCACTTGCAGCAAAGCAGCGTCATCGCCAATACCTAGCATTACGCCGTCATGGTGGCTTTGACGGCCAAAGTATTGGCTAATGAGCTGAAATTCGGAGGGCATATGAGTCTAGCCTTGTTGATAGACCCTCTCTCTAACTCTCTCCCAGAGGGAGAGAGAACTAACCCCTCTCCCTCTGCGAGAGGGTTGGGGTGAGGGTATTACTAGCCTTTCTTTTC
>JBKJUH010000117.1:0-5476 GCA_046590075.1 Agitococcus sp. | reverse complement strand
CACCCGTCTCTGCCAAGGCATAATGCAAGCGTAAGGAAGGATGTTTAACCGCCAACTCCACCATTTCATTGGCAAACGCCAAGTCTTTATCGCTATTGGCGTAATACATGACCACCACATCTAAATTAGCTTTAAGCTTTAAGGCTGCAACTAACACGCTGTAAATCGGTGTGACACCACTGCCACCCGCAAGCAACAACATTTTGCTTGGCAAGAGGGCTGGCAAGACAAAATCGCCGCCAACATTGCCCAATTCAATGACATCACCCACGCTTAAATTGTCGTGCATCCAATTTGACACTTTGCCTTGCGGTTGACGTTTGATAGCAATTTCAATGACATTATCGGTGGGTGCGCTCACCAAGCTATAGCAACGCTCGCGAAAGCTACCGTCAATCATCACTTTCACTGACACAAATTGACCCGCTTGGAAGGTTGTCCAATGTTGATTAGGCTGAAGGACAAAACGTTTAATATCGGGAGTTTCATTGTCAATCGACACCACACGCGCCATCACACGGCTGACGGTAGCCATCGAATCCACATGAGAAAACATAAAATCAAGCCAATCTTCTTTGACGAATTTGCCAACAACACGATTGATGATAGGATTAAGTGCTGACATGATCGAAACTCCCAACTAAACATAGTGAACATCTGTGCACTAAATATAACGCATTTAAAAACTTAGTCAACACTTGTACACTAATTTTTTTATTATTCTTTGATGACACGCCAATCTCACCTCACACAAAACAAACTAACTAGATGATAGTTAATGATATATTCATAAAAAATATACTAAAAAAGCGTACGCAAAAAAAGAAACACCTGCACCTATAAGCGAGAAAAATACATTTTCTTTGGCGAAAGTCCGAGTTTTTTGGTAGGATTAGTGCACACCTGTAACGACTATAGACAGCACCATGACCATTCGTGACGACCGTAAACTGCAAACTCGACAAACGCTATTAGATGCCGCCCTCAAACTCATGAGTGATGGCCGCAGTTTTGTCAGTATTAGTTTGCGTGAAGTGACGCGTGAGGCAGGTGTAGTGCCGACGGCGTTTTATCGGCACTTTCGGGATATGGACGAATTAGGCTTAGCCTTAGTGGATGAAATTTCGCTCAGTTTGCGGCGTTTATTACGCGAAGAACGGGTGAAAGCGCAGGGTGCGGGAAATATTGCCATTCATAGTTCGGTGATGATGTTTTTATTATATGTACGCCAAGAGTCACGTTACTTTGATTTTTTCGCACGCGAGCGCTTGAGTGGTTCAATCAAAATTCGCGAAGCTATTCAGCGTGAATTGAACCATCTCGCCAATGACTTAGTTACTGACTTTCGTTTATTTCCCAAAATGCAAAACTTGCCCACCGAAGACCTAAGCATGATTGCCAACTTAGTGGTGAACACGGCGATTAACTGGTGTGGGGAGATTTTATTGTTGCCTGCGGAACAAGTACGCTTGCAATACGAGTTAAGTCTGCGCGCAGTGAATCAATTACGCTTAATATTTGTCGGTGCCATGCACTGGCACAGCAATCAACCACAGGTGACTAAGGCGGTGTAAATATTCACTAAAACATCCCTCTTTCCGCCAACAAATTAGCTTATTCTGCTATTTTCTCTAGAATCAAGAATAGTGTATAAAGAAGGCACTATTATTTATTTACATCAAACCGAAAACTTCAACAATCAGGGAAAGGCACTATGCGTTTTCACTCTCTTTATTTGGCGATAGCCGTTGCCGCCACAAGCCCCGTCTTTGCCGATGACGTACTACAACAAGCTGAAGCACTGATCGGCCAGCAGCAAGCCTCACAAGCCTATGACCTACTTGCGCCTTTAGAGGACGAAAGAGCAGGCGATCCGCAATACGATTATTTACTTGGCGTGTCGCTGCTGGAAAAAGGCGAGCCGCACAATGCAATATTTGCTTTTGAACGCTGTTTAGCCGTTGAACCTAAAAATGGCCCTTGTCGTGTACAAATGGCGCGCAGTCACTTAGCCATGGGCGAAGCACCCAATGCGCGTGCCGAACTCGAAACCATTCAAGAATATAATCCCCCACCTGAAGTACAACAGTTAGTTGCCCAATATTTAGGGGCGATAAATACCCTCGAAAAACAACAGCAACGCAACATCACCGCTTATGCCCAAGCAGGCTTGGGTTACGATAGCAATATCAATAGTGCGCCCGATGATGCTAACAAGTTTGCATCCGCTTTACCTTCATTCAATGGGTTTACTAACCCCACATCGACTGACTCGGCTTACGCCAGTTTTGCTGCGGGTACTGGCATTGTTTATAAAGTCACACCGCTGTTAGTCGCGTTAGCGGATATTAATATACAAGCGCGAAGTGTCAACGCTGACCACAACATCGACTATCAAGCCATTGATAGTAATTTTGGCGGCTCTTATGACCTTGAAACCTTCCAGTTGGTGACTAAACTGCAAGGCCAAAAAATGTGGCTGGATGGTAAAAGTTATCGTGATTTAACGGGTGGAATGTTACAGATACAAGCCAGCGTTGGTGATGGCCAAATGGCATTGTTTACCCAACTCAGCCAAATGCGTTATGACAGCCAATCCGTGCGTGACGCCAATCGTCAAAATAAAGGCATTGCTTATTCACAAGCCGTTGATGCCAACTATAGCCCATCATTTTTTGTCAGTGTCTATACTGGCTCAGAAGATGTCACCAACAAAACCTACGATTTTTTTAGCCAAACATTTAGGGGCTTGCGCTTAGGTGGTAGCTTGGTACTCAACAATAGTGTGAGTTTCAATAGCCAACTCAGCGTCGAAAACCGCAAACACAATAAAGCTCTATTTCCTCTGTTTGCCATCAATCGTGAAGACAAAGAAAGCAGTTTAGGTATGGGCTTGAATTGGCGAATAAATAAACACTTATCGCTTGTGCCTAGCTATACTTACAGTAACAACAATTCCAACATTGCCATCAGTGACTATAATCGTCATGTCGTCAATGTTGATTTACGCTTTGATATGTAACAGGGAGGAAACTCATCATGCTTAATCACTCTACTTCTGGTCAGCACACACTGTTAAGCGGCAAAGGCTTACTAGCGGCTTTTGTCGGTTTATTACTGACGGGTCAAGCACTCGCGGAAACCGCAGGCCGTGTTAACTTTGTCGTCGGTGAAGTCTCAGCCATCAGCAATGATGGTAGTCGCCGTGTGTTAGGCAAAGGCGATTTAGTCAACAGTGGTGAACGCCTAGAAACGGGCAGAGGCCGCTTACAGATTCGCTTTACCGATGGCAGCTTTGTGTCTTTGCAGCCCAACACCGTTTTTGGTTTAGATAACTACGCCTTTAACAAAGCCAAACCCGCCGAAGGCACCTTATTATTTAACTTTCTTCGGGGTGGTATGCGTACAGTGAGTGGGGCAATTGGCAAAGTCAATCGCAACAACTATCGGGTACAAACCCCTGTTGCCACCATTGGTATTCGTGGCACCAGTTATGCTGCCAACCAAGAACCGAATGGCCGATTATTACTCACCGTCAGCAATGGCATGGTCAATATTGGTAATGACTTTGGCAGTAGCAATGTCGGTGTTGGCCAAACCTTCCAAACAACCAAAGACGAAGCTCCTAAGCCCGCACCTAAAGGCGTTACTGTGGGCGCACGCGCCAATAGCCCTGAAGACGATGCGGGTGAGCAAAAAGAAAAAGCCAAAGAAAAAAGAGAAGAAATTGCCAACAATGACGATAAAAAACCCGACATTGCTATTGGCGACCAAGCATCTCAAGATGGAAGCACCTTGTTTGAAAGCTTTATTCAAACCCAGAACAACTTTCCCCGTTTAAGCAGTTTTGGTAGCTTATTAAAAGGCTCATCGGGCGTACAGATTTATCCAAATGTGCTGGCAGCGTATGACAGCCTTTCTGTCGATGGTAGGGAAGTGGGTAATTTAACCCGTTTAATTGGCACCGCAGAAACAGGTGGCGACACCAACGCCAAGCTGATTTTAGATACACGTAACGGCCTTAACAGCCTCAACTTTGCCAACGTCAAACAACTAGGTAGTTTGTCGTTGGGCGAATGGACTAATGGCACGGCCGCTTCGGTTAACCCGTATCTACATGAAGGCACTTTAAGCCTCAGCAGCACACAATTTATTCCCTACATTGTTGGCATAAATGCTGAAAAAAATCTGGGTAACAACTTCAAGGTAAGCTATGTGTTAGCTGGTAACACGCCTGTACGCGCGGGTCTACAAACAGGCACACTCAATAAACTCAACATCGATATTGATTTGAATTTTATTCCTCTAGTCACCGTTGACATGGGGGTCACGCTAGCCAATGTTGGTTATACCGCCACGTTGACCAACAAACCGATTGATGTGAGTTTTGATAAAAAACTCAGTGGTTTTATCTTCACAGGTGATAATGATCAGTTTTTTGCCCGAAGCTCCGATAGCAATAACACCTGCGCCAACAATCAATGTCGTGTCAATTTATCAGCGTTCTTTTCTAGTAATGACTTAGGTGTGGTTTACGAAATTGAGCGTCTAAACAAAACCACCATTGGCGGTGTTGCTGCGTTGGCAGGCACCGAAAGTGTCATTAGCAATACGCCTGTTGGCAACCGTCTAGACTCCACCTTAGACGGATTGTACACTGCGCACTTCTCTACCAACACACAACTGCTTACGCCTAGTCAAACGCAGCTAGCCGCTGTATTTGATGCGCCTTCGGGCAAACTTTTATCATCCTTTCATGTCAGCAATACCAATGGTGAACTGGCTATTACCGACGAATATGCACCCGTGCAAACATTAACTACCAATGCCGCTGTCACTAGCAATGTTGGCCATTTTGACAGAGTGTTGTCATGGGGTACATGGTCAAATGGTGCGGTGGTGTTTGGCAACATAGATGCTTCAACAACTAATACCCAAGCACTAACGGCTAATAGCAATATTAACTATTTGATTGGTTTACCGACTGCTGGCAGTGCCATCCCTAAAATAGGTACGGTCAGCTATAGCTTTGTCGGTGGTACACCTGCACAAGCTTTATTTAATCAGACCACCAAAGATACAGGTAGTATTAACAGCAACAGTCTCCTTAGTGTTGACTTTGGCCGCGCCACAGCTAGCCTGAATATGGGGATGAATGGCTTTAGCAAGGCGGGTGGCTTAAGTACCATCCAATTGAATGGTACTACTGCCTTGACAGCAAACAGTAGCAACCTCAACTTTAATCAACTGAATATTACTGCCACCACCAGCAGTGGCACAATATTGGGTTGCAGTAGCTGTGCTGCTTCAGCATCGGGTGGCTTTTTTGGCGAGGTTAATGCTATTGGTACCACAGGCGTTGCTGCGCCCCAAGCGGTTGGCTTAACCTATAACGTATCGGGAAACTTAACAGAAGGGCAAACCAATACGGGCTTTGGCATTAATGGTGCCGCTGTCTTTGGTAATGCCATTATTG
>JBKJUH010000172.1:0-3178 GCA_046590075.1 Agitococcus sp. | reverse complement strand
GCCGAATTAGTGCCGTTCACTTTTGCATGGGCAGCAGAATTAGCCAAAAAAGACCGTCATACTTATACTTTGATTAAACGTCGCTGGCGTAATGCGTTTGAGGCATTTGTTTGATCGTATGATTAATCCCGTAATTCTTTTTGTAAAAAGAAGTTAAGTACGGTACGGATAATAGCGATAGCAGCAAGCTTTCCTATTTGATCCCAACTTGGCGCGACAGCAGTTGATAATATGTCTGCGCCAAGTTGCAACTCCAATGCCAAGGCCAAATAACGAGCAAAATCTAAACGAGCTTCATGGAGCATATTTTTTGAGGATTGATGAATAACACTCCGCAGCCAAGTCACTAAAAAAGCCACTAAACCCACACCAATAACAACCGCGCCAGCAACTTCAACGGCCAGTTTCAGCCAAAGTACAGTAGTCATGACCCATTCTTCGGCACTGATAAGCATCGTGTTTTGCAGCATATCTTGTCCTTTGGATTAGCTTAAGAGTGCTTTTTTAGACTATTGCTTACTTCCACCACGGATAAAACGCAGGCATTTGACTGGCTTTACTTTGATAGTCAGGCGCACGCTTTTCTAAAAAGGAGTTAATGCCTTCTTTGCCATCACCAACGCTGGTATAAAACATCGCTAACGAGTCCGTTTTATGCGCTGCTATGGGATGATTTTCTGCACTATTGCGGTACATCAGTTGTCGTGCTAAAGCGACAGCCACTGGCGAGCGATTATCGACAAATTTATGTGCCAGTTTATAGGCTTCGTTGAGTAATTCTTCGGGAGCATAAACGGCTTTAATTAATCGACCGTGTAAGGCTTCGGCGGGCGTTAAAATATCACCGCTATATACCCATTCTAAGGCTTGGCTTATGCCAACAATGCGCGGTAAAAACCAACTGGAACATGCTTCAGGTGTGATACCAATTTTGCCGAAGACAAAACCAATTCTAGCTTTTTCTGAGGCTAAACGTATATCCATTGCTAAAGTCATGGTGGCGCCAATACCAACGGCTGCACCGTTAAGCGCAGCAATCACAGGCTTTTTACAGTCAAAAATAGCCAACGTCACACGGCCACCTGTATCGCGCACGCCTGCGTGAATTTCTTCATCGCTTAAACGATTTTCCATATCGGCTAATGTCGGTTGTAGACTTTCATCCAAACCAAAAACATTACCTGCTTTGCTTAAATCCATACCTGCACAAAAGGCTTTCCCTGCGCCTGTTACCACAATCGCGCCTACGCCATCATCTTCACTGGCACGATAAAATGCGTGTTCGAGTTCATTGGCCATTTCGACAGTAAAGGCATTCATTTGTTCGGGTCGATTAAGTGTGATGGTTAAAATTCGGTCATTAATTTGATAAAGAATAGTTTCATAATTCATGTTGTTGTTCTCTAAGCGATGAAAGGGTGAGTTGCTTATACTGGTACTTTCGTGCTGAAATCAAGCCATTATTTTAAGTCATTGAGATTAGCTGATGAATGTTTTAATTGTCCATGCTCATCCCGAAGCAAAATCCTTTAATGCTGCGTTAATGAGACAAGCTAAAGCGCAATTTATTGAAGCAGGTCATAATGTGGAAGTGTCTGATTTATATGAAATGAATTGGAATCCAGTGGCATCTGCCGAAGACTTTGCCGAGCGTAAAAGTCCTGATTATTTAGTTTATGCCTTAGAACAACGCCATAATTTTGATAAACAAGCGATTGCGCCCGATATTGCGGCTGAAGTTGCCAAACTGCAAAAAGCCGATTTGTTGATTTTGAATTTCCCATTATTTTGGTTTTCTGTGCCTGCCATTATGAAAGGTTGGATAGACCGCGTGTTAATTTCGGGGGTGTGTTATGGCGGCATGCGTTTTTATGATCAAGGTGGCTTAAAAGGCAAAAAAGCCTTAGTGACGTTAACCTTAGGTGGTCGTGAACATATGTTTGGTGAAAAAGCCATTCATGGTGAGTTGGTGGATGGTATGTTGCGGCCATTGTTGCGTGGCACATTAGCGTATGTGGGTTTGGAGGTGTTGCCGCCCTTTATTGGCTATCATGTACCGTATATTAGCCAAGAAGCGCGTGAGCAAATTTTAGTCGATTATAAGCATTATTTAGCTAATTTAGATGAGTTAACGCCGTTGAGTTATCCGCACATGGATGAGTTTGATGGTAAGTTGTATCCGAAGGGTTGATAAACTATTTTATAGTTTATATAGTTTACTTTATAAGGTTTATAAACTATAAAGTAAATACTATTTTTAAGATAAGAATTGATGTGATGTTAGAAGCTATTTTGGGCAGCATTAGTAAAGAGCGAGTACTTATTTATTTGTATGCGCGTGAACAAGGTTATGCGACCGAAATAGCACGTACTTTTAATACCAGTCTAACGCCGATACAAAAGCAATTAGAAGCGTTAGAAATAGCAAATGTTATCTATTGCGAGCCTCAAGGTAAAACATTGGTTTACGCACTAAATCCACGTTATCCCTTTATGCAAGAGTTAAAAGTGTTATTGCAAAAAGCCTTAACTTTTTACCCTCCCAAAGAGCAAGAGTTCTTAACCATGAATCGCCGTCGTCCGCGTCGTCAAGGAAAGCTGTTAAGTGTATGAATTTAGAAATAGGTTTTATTTGCGTTTATAAATTTTAAGTAATTGTTTTATATGCTTTTTTATTCGGTGTTTTTTATGGAGGTTAAAATGAGTTCTTGTTATATTTGTGCTGTTGATAAGAGTGTAGAGGCTTGTGTTGGCTGTGGAAAATATATTTGTAAAACACATGCTGCAGGTAATAATGCAGTTTATCTTTCTCTTGACGATAAAAAAGGACGTGCATGTGATGTCTGTGTAGAGGAAGGGGTTGTAGGTACTGCTAAGGGAGGTATATTTAATTATATGCAGCCCGTGAATCGAATTCAACATCGCTTTGAAAGCAAGTTTTATCCTAAAGTGTATGCCGATATAGAGAAGCTCACTGATAAAATTAAAACAGAGTCTTTTGCGGAAGCACATGTATTAGTCAAAGGGTTAGAAGAGTCTGTTACAAGAACGGCTGAAACAATTGCCCTACAATTGGAAAAAACAGCCGACAAGATGGTTGCAGATAACTTAGCTAAAGTAGAAAATACGCTAACACAACTCACTCATGAGATTACAAAAGCTATTAGTAATCAAAGAG
>JBKJUH010000090.1:0-3296 GCA_046590075.1 Agitococcus sp. | reverse complement strand
CCTGAAGAAGCGAATGCCGAAACTGGTTCTAAAGCCGCTACTTGGTTGTGTTCTTTGCATATCGCGGATATTAACAAAAATCCAGCTAAGCGTACTGTAGCTGGAAATACTATTAATAGTATTGTTGCGCCCATTAAAACCAGTACCGTTATTTTGGGGCCAGAAGGTGATGATTCAGAAGTCGAAATGAAGCGTGTGGCTCGTGTTGGTGGTGGTGTTTACACAAAAGCATCTAACACCCAAGAATTGGTCAACGCATTAAATGATGTTCTTAATAAGGCGTTAGAAGGCGAAAATGTGTTAGCGGCACCAGGTGTGGCTATCAATCAATTTAACCGCTTAAACACCCTCGACCAAGTGTATTATGTGCTATTTAGCCCTACCAAGTCCAAACGATGGGACGGTAACCTTAAGCGATATAGCCTAGATTTAAGCAATCAAGATATTAAAGATGTCAACGGTGTCAGTGCCATTACTGCCGATGGTGCTTTTGAAAAAACATCAAAAAGTTATTGGCTGAGTAGCACGGATGCTGTTGATGGTGCATCGGTAGTAACGGGCGGTGCGGCATCTAAGTTGCCCTTACCCAGTGTGCGTAAAATTTACAGCTATACAGGTGCTTTACCTCAAACAGGAGTCTTAAGTCTACTTGACCCAACAGTAGCAGCAACACGAGCGTGGTTTGGCTCTGAAAGTGCTGCCGCTGTTACAGACTTAATTAACTGGTATAAAGGTTATGATATTGCTGTGGGTGGTTCGGCGGCTACCGCGTCACAAAGTGTATCGTCGGCAACTGCAAGGCAAAAACTGGCGGGCGGTTTGCACTCCAAAGCCGTGTTAGTAAACTATGGCTTTTCAGGCACAGGTGCTGATGCTCTTGATATAAGTAAGCAAGCAAATATGCTTTACTATAGTACCTTAGACTCAATGCTGCATGGTATTAATGCCAGCACGGGTGTAGAGGAGTTTGCTTTTATACCGAGCCAAAAACTAGGGGCTATCCGAACGCTTTATAATAACGCCACTGCAAGCCCTCCTGAGCCAGAGTATGGTATGGACTTGACATGGACGGTCTACCGCAAAGATGCCAATACCGATGGCCAAATAGACTCAGCGTCTGATAAAGTCTATTTGTATGGCGGTATGCGCATGGGCGGTAGAAATTATTATGGACTTGACGTTAGTACAGTCAGCCCGAAAAAGTGCCCAGCAACATCGACTACTCCATGTATTACCCCCGCCCCTAAAATGCTATTTTCTATTATAGGCGGTAGCACAGCAGGTTTTGAACGCTTAGGGCAAACATGGTCTCAGCCCGTGGTGGCGGATGTGAAAGTGAATGGTGTTGTTACGCCTGTGCTGATTTTTGGTGGTGGTTACGATAGCCGCTATGAAGATTGTTATTACGAAACATCGTGTAATGCGGGTTCTACGCCATTGGGCAACGCCTTGTATATCGTCAATGCAGTTACGGGTGCAAAAATTTGGTCGGCTTCAAGCTCGGCAGGTGCTGATTCGGTTATATCAAGCATGACCTATAGCATGCCTTCACACCCTAAAGTTTTGGATGCTAACTCCGACGGCCTAGCCGATACCATTTATATCGGTGATTTAGGTGGGCAAGTATTTCGGGTCGATATTGATAACAAAAACGCTATAGCGACAGGTGGTACAACGTTAGTGAAGCGAGTGAGACTGCTCGCCCAATTGGGTAGCACAGGTGTTGCTACCCCAACAACATTAGATGGCCGTCGTATATACGAACCACCAACAGTGGCATTTTTTAAAGATGCGGCATTAAATCGTAACTTTGCAGCTGTTGCCATTGGTACAGGTAATCGTAGTCATCCATTAAGTACGACCCCTCTGATTAAAGATCGTTTTGCGACTATTTTTGACTTTGATGTGACGCGTACAGACTTACTGACTGCTGCTGATGCCAGCCTACAAAGCACGGTAAAATATGCCCACTTAAAAGAAATAACGGGCTTAGAAGATGTAGGTAGTAACACTAGTGGGGCGATTACTTATACAACGAATACGACAACGGGAGTCATAACACCAGATAAATTAGGGTGGTATGTAGAGTTGTTTTCGACTGGTGAAAAAAGCCTAGCAACGGGTCTTATTTACTTGAATAAGTTGTTGTTTACCACATACTCGCCTTCAGCTACGGCGACAGGTTGTACGGTTTCTGTGGGTTCAAGCAACTTATACGAACTGTGTATGCCTTATGGTACTCAATGTGCAGACAGTACTCTGAGTGGTACTGCTCGTCGCCAAGCAAATTATGTCACAGGTTTAGGAGCAGAGCCTCAAGTGGTCGTTCAGCCTACAGGCGTGTTAGCTGATGGAACACCAGCGCCAGAAAACGACTTAGGTGTGTTAATTAAAACCAAGCTCAAGAAAAAGCAGTCGGGTGGTAAAAAAGTGCTAACACCGTTGCATCATTGGCGCGAAAAAACACGCTACCCAGCAAAGTAAGAGTGTCAGGACTTAGGCATCGCACTGCCATTAGCGCGTTTTGAACTAAAATCGTGGGAAGCGATTGTTTACTGAGCAAATAAGCGATAATCGCCTAAGTCCAAAATGTATTAGAGAGAGTCTCAATCAGGCTCACTCCACTATGGAGAAATTCACATGAAAAAAAATAAAGGTTTTACCTTATTAGAGCTAATGGTGACAGTGCTTATCGTTGGCATACTGGTGTCGATAGCTACGCCCCAATATAACAACTATACGCGCCGTACTAATCGCGTGGCAATGCAGGCCGATTTAATGCAGATTGCATCGTCCCTAGAGCGCATTAGAACAGTGCAATTGACTTATACAGGGGCGACTTTAGGAGGAAATATTTATTCTTCGACTGTTTTTCCTGTGGGAAGTACGGGAGCAAAAGTTCTGTACAACTTAACATTAGGCCCTGCAAGCACCGCGACCACAGTAACAGCTTCGGGAGCTATCACCACAAATTGGGAAATATCAGCGGTGCCTGCGAATAGGCAAGCGTCTGATGGCATGATGAAAATCAATAATATTGGCCAACGTTGCTGGAATAAGGGAGTAGCGACGTCGTGTAACTTAGCAGATGCAACACAATCGTGGCAGAATCGTTAAGTGATTGTGGCTAGGCTGTCTAATAAACCGCGATATCAAGACAAAATCCGCACTATTTGTGTCATCAATGTGTCAGTGAATCAGGACTTAGGCATCGCACCGCAACATAAGGCCGCCTAAAGCGGCTGAAATGTGAGCAAATAAGGCTATGTCGCTGTTAGCAGTTGAAATTAAAGTTT
>JBKJUH010000037.1:0-4234 GCA_046590075.1 Agitococcus sp. | reverse complement strand
CGGATTACACAACTTGTTATAGGCTCGTTGTCTTCGTCCCGCCCTAACTCCACAACCTCCAAGCCAAAGTAATTAGATTTGCCGTCTTCGCCATCTTTAGACTTGGCTATTAACCATTCCCGCTGGTCACTATTGCGTCTTACTTCAATGGCAGCATCTAAGGCGGCGTGAAGGCTTGAATGCCCCCTTAATCCTTTACTTGCGTCCTTACCTGTGTGGTGAACCAATAACACTAACCCGCCTATTAAGCGTTGTAAGTTATTAGCCCCCGCGATTATTTCACCCATGGATTTAGAGTCGTTTTCATCAGCCCCATTACTAGCGCGGTTTAATGTGTCTAAAACGACAACGCCACCGCCCCCTATGGCTTTAATAACTTTCGCTAAATCGATAATGTCAGCCCTTGCCAATAAGCTGAATGATTGCACCATGTAGCGGATATTCTCGGAAGCGTTGCCATGGCGCGTGCTGTAGGCTTTAACGCGTCCAGCCAACCCAGCTTCACCTTCTAAGGCTATATAAACAACTTTACAAGGCTTCACACGGCAACCAAACCAATGACGGCCATCAGCTAAACTTTGCAACATGTCCAACACAAGAAAAGACTTACCCGAACCACTTGCGCCAAATACAGCGGCTAACCCACTAGCAGGCAATATGTTTTTAATACGCCACTCAATTGGTGGCAAAGCTGAAAGGTCGCTATTACTTAATAGTTTGTAGCGTGAAGGCGGGGCTGTGGTTTGGCTTATAAGCGCCTCTACTGCCTTTAATCCATCCGCAAGATGTAAGTCATTGAAGTCACCACTAGTACGGCCATCGTTAAAGCGTGGCATGGCTATTACTGCCCCCTTGGCGGCGTTGATTGCTTCGGTTACATACTTTGCCCCTACACCACTAGCATCTAAATCGCCAGCAACGATAATGCGAGACTTAGGATATTGTCGAGTTATATCGCCAGCAATGTGCTTTAAGTTACTCCCCGAAAAGCCAACCACAACCACCATGCTAGTGGCTTCACTCAAACTGCAACCTGTCGCCCAACCTTCGCACAATATTAACGGGGAACCGTCAGCAGGTGCGCCTAAAAATAAACGCCCGCCTTGCATCTTGCCGCTAGGTAGAAAGCGTTTTTCACCTTTGCCATCAATAAACTGTAGCGATTGAATAGCCCCGCCAGCGTCATAGACTGGTAACACTAAACGCCCGTCTAGGTCGAGCTTTTCGCCAATTGGTTTAATGCCTTTTCGTGTGGTGTAGTCGTGAGGCTTGTTATTTTCTAACGCTTCACTAAATATACGATTAGCGGTCTTTGAGGCCTTAGCGTGGCTTTCTGTGCGTTCCTTCTCGGCCTGTAAGCGTATTGCATTAGACTTGACTTGTAAGGCTTGCTTATCTATTTGACTTATTGGCGGTGCGTTACTATCGCGTTGTTGCCAAGTGAAAGTTGAACCGTCTCTATTACAACCAAAAGCCGCCCCCGCGCCATCAGCAAACAACTTAATCCAGCCAGCGTTATCGTGGCTTTTACCGTTAGTTGAAAATCTGCTTAATGTGCCAGCTTCGGGTTCTTTTACTGGATAGGGTAAGCCAGCACTAGCAAAGGCATCCTGTAAGTGTTCACAAAATATAACACTATCGGCGGTCATGTTTTAACCGCCTTACTGCTTGGCGCGCATTAGTTTTGAGCTTGATTAAATGGGCGTTGGTTGCCATCCTTTTTTCTTCAATCTCATAACTTAAAACCCATAAACAATTTGTGACTTTATTATTGACAAAGCGAAAAGTGTTTTTCATGCTGCACTCACTTTCGCGATAATTGCAGGGTCTAACCAATACTTGCTTAATGGACGACTTCTATTGAAGTTTTTAACTTCGTCTCGGTCTATTGGCCAGCCTAAATAATCCAACTCTTTAATGTGGGCGGATAGTCTCCAGCTATGAAAGCCATAAGTGATTTGTGTGAGGTGTTCGCCATTTAAAAGCCTATTTAAAACTTGGCGCGCGAGTGTTGACGTATTAGGCCATTGCGGTGAAAATGGTGGTTCAGGTAATAAGCTTAATTGCTTGCTACTTAAGCCCGCAGCCCTTCGAAAGTTTGCGGGTTTTTTCATTTAAGACTCCCAGCATTTTGGGCTTCAATCCACTGATAAAAACGGTCTTCGTTAATTAGCACCTTGCGGCCTACTCTAACGATTGCGCCAACCTCTAACAGTCCGTTGCCAGCTATCACGCCATTAGTTGATAGGCGTACGTCAGCTTTGAATATTAGATTGCGTAATGATGAAGTGGTAAAGCATGGATTGTCATTGCTGAATTGCTCAACGGTCTTATAGCTAGGGCGTAGTTCAATTGGTTGACCTACCGTTTTAATTGCTGCATTTACTTCTGATTGTTGCATGATTTTTCCTCGTTGTTGTAATGTACAAACGAATTAATGTGAAAACGAATTAATGTACAAACGAATCATGCTGTTGATTTAAATGAAAAATAACCCACATACTTGTTGCGTGGGTTTTGTGCTGGACAAAGGGGTATTTAACTAGCTGAGAGGGTATTTTTTGCTAATTTTAATCTATTAAATAAACGTTCAATTGTTTTAATATCAGTAATATCGGTGTATTTATTCAACATTTCTCTGCAAAATTTAGCTCTGTAACCGCGTTTATGAAATGGATAAGTAGAATTTCTAAAGTCGGTCTCAATATTTTTTAGTGCTTTTTGTTTATCACTATTTGCGAGCCTAGCTGCACTCCCTAATTTTGCATTCTCCGACAAAGTCTTCTTTGCTTTTTTTTCTAGCATAGCAGGTAAATTTTCTATTATATTTGAAGCAAATTTTGATAAATCAATATAATCTTTGTAATAATCCACACCCTCTACATTCGACAATGTTTTTGCTCTCATATCAGTAAAATATGTATTACGACATTCAGACAAATCACTTTGTAAGATGTAAATTGCTACAATTGCTTTTGTAAGCAAATTGATTAATTCGGATTTTTCTGAATTTAATATACTTTTATCGGATAGTGCATGACTCTGTAAATATTTTTCAATAGATTCACCAAAATATAATCGGTCTTTGAATATTTCATTAAGATAATTTTCTAATGTATTTTCTGTCATAAAATGACTTTCTAGTTAATGATTTAAGTACTCCAGTATTTATAAAGTGTCCGTTCCAACGATTTACTAATCTTATATCCCCAATCTAGCCGCCAACTTCTCGCCCGTAGCCACGATATGCCCGTCACTCAGGTGCGAGTATCGCGAAACCATTTGCATTGTCCTATGGCCTAGTATCTTGCTAATCTCAACTAAACTTACTCCACTCATTGCTAAATAACTGGCGGCGGTGTGTCTTAAATCATGCCAATGAAAATCCAATATTTTCGCGGCCTTTAATGCTTTCTCCCATGGTTGTCGTAAAGCTAAACAATCTGACTTCTTAGCCAATCGGGTAGGGGGAAATATTCTATCGTCATTAAAACTTCTAACTTTGGCGCGTTCCTGCAATAAATTAAATGCACTCCCAACTAATGGTAAGGCGCGTTTATCGCCGTTTTTAGTATCGTGCAACGTGATTACTTTTCGATTGAAGTCTATCTGTGAATAGCGCAATGTCATGACTTCGGATTGTCTCGCGCCAGTAGTTAAAGCCAGCACCACGGCTAAATATAAATCCTTATGCGGTTCGCATGCTTTCAGTAATGCAATTCGTTCATCATCAGATAAAAACCTCACACGGCCTTGGCTTTCTTTGGGCTTCTCGATTTTCTCGCAAGGGTTACGTTCTATCCATTGCAAGGTTTTAACGCCATAATTAAGACAGGATGAAAGACTTGCAAGATAGCGATTGACTGTTGAACCTGTCCGCTTGGAATTCACTCGGTTAGCGTCTTTTAACAGGTCGCCCGTGGCGGGTGTGGTGAAGTTATGCGTATCTTCGCTTAAAAGCTTATCACGCTGTTTACTGATTCTTGCGGGGGTGATGGTATCTAGTGAATTATCGCCAAATACACTAACCCAGTAAGCTAGTCTAACTTTATCCTTGGCGTGGGGTTCATACTCGCTTGCAAGGTCTTTGAAGGTGTGGCGTTTACTTGCCCCAAAGTGTCGGCCAGCGCGCATATTAGCTTCAGTAGCTTGCGCCCATTTACTAGCATCGGTTTTACGTTCAAAACTGGCTGTTTCAGGTGCGAAGCCTTTTAGCCTTATTTGCACTCTATAA
>JBKJUH010000350.1:0-8269 GCA_046590075.1 Agitococcus sp. | reverse complement strand
GACATTACCGCTAGATTACGGGCAATGGCTTCGCTTTGGCCGCGTTCTTCGGCCTCGATGCCAGGGTAAGCACCAGGGGTATCAATAAAAGTAAAAATCGGCAGTTTGAAACGCTCGGCCATTTCCATTAACCGTAAGGCTTTACGATAACCTTCGGGATTGGGCATACCAAAATTACGACGAAATTTTTCACGCGCATCACGGCCTTTTTGATGGCCAATCACCATCACTGGCTCACCTTGAAAACGTGCTAAACCGCCGACAATGGCGGCATCATCTCTAAAGGTGCGGTCGCCGTGTAATTCGTGAAAATCGGTAAAAATATGCTGAATATAATCTAAGGTATAAGGCCGCTTAGGGTGACGCGCTAATTGAGCCACTTGCCACGCGCTCAAATTGGTAAAAATTTGCTCGGTTAAGGCCAAGTTACTTTGCTCTAAGCGACGAATTTCATCGCCCAGTTTTAGCGCGCTATTACTATTGGCTAAGGCTTGTAAACCTTGAATCTGACCTTCGAGTTCGGCAATGGGTTGTTCAAAATCCAAATAATTTGGGTTCATCTGCTCGTTCCTAATTCGTCTATTCCAGTAGGTCGGGTTTCAACCCGACACGTCAGATTGAAGTCTGACCTACATCAATTTTAATTCCTGTAGGTCGGGTTTCAACCCGACATGTCAGACTGAAGTCTGACCTACTACATAGCTGTCAAATTGGCACTTAGTTAATACACAAGGCGTAATGCCGAATTGCCATACCATTGTTTTAAGCGTTTCAATAAATCATCGTGGGGATAGAGCCGCCAGTTATCCCCACACTGTAGCACGGCTGTTGCACTTGTGTGTTGACAGCGTAGCTGCAAACTGACGCTTTTTTGACCGCTTGTCGGTTGATATTTGGCAAATAGTTGGCGTAAGTCGATAATTGTAGGTGCTTTTAACTGACTGAGGTTGAGGGTTAGCTCAACTGCCCGCACCGAAATCATCCGTGCATCCATCAAGGTATAGGCTTTTTTTGCCGTGACGCGTAAGCCACCTTTGAAGTCGTCGGGGCTAACTTCGGCCTCAACAATAATGACATTATCAACGATTAACAACGCCTTGACTTGCTCGTAAACTTCACCAAAAAAGCTGGCTTCAACACGGCCTGTTCGGTCGTCCAATAAAACAATGGCGCGAGTACCGCGTGGCCCTTTGAAGAGTCGCACATCCATCACCAAACCTGTAATCACTTGACTTTGGCCGCGTCGTGTTGGTTGTAAGTCACAGAGTTTGACACCGACATAACGCTTTAATTCGTCATAATATTGGTCAATCGGATGGCCTGTTAAATATAAGCCGAGGGTGTCTTTTTCGCCTTGTAACCGCTCGTCGTCTGTCCATTGCAATATCGGCAAATACTGATTATTGGGCGTGGCTTCAACGACATCACCAAATAAATCCATCATGCCTGCATTTTGATTGCGGCTTTGTTGTTCCGCCGCTTTGACCGCTTCGCTTAAGGTGGCCATAATGGACGCACGATGCACGCCTGTCATGGTGTCCATCGCCCCTGCTTTTATCAAACCTTCAAGGGTTCGTTTATTGGCTTTTTTCAGGTCAATGCGTCGGCAAAAATCAAATAAATTCTTAAAATCACCGTCTTTACGGGCGTTGATAATAGACTCAATTGGCCCTTCGCCCACGCCTTTTATCGCCCCTAAACCATAGACAATGGTTTCATTGAGTGGCACAAATTTATACTGCGAATGATTAACATCAGGTGATACTAAGGGAATGCCCATGCTGCGACATTCTTCAATAAAAACCACGATATTGTCGGTATTGTGCATCTCCGCAGATAACACTGCCGCCATAAATTCAGCAGGATATTTTTGTTTTAAGTAGGCTGTTTGATACGACACTAAAGCATAAGCGGCCGAATGAGATTTGTTAAAACCATAACCTGCGAATTTTTCCATTAAGTCAAAAATACCACCTGCTTGGTTGGCATCAACACCACGTGCGCTGGAGCCTTCCATAAACTTTACGCGTTCTTTGGCCATTTCTTCAGGCTTTTTCTTGCCCATCGCTCGACGCAACATATCCGCGCCACCGAGCGAATAATTGGCCAATACCTGTGCAATTTGCATCACTTGTTCTTGATACAAAATCACGCCATAGGTATTGACTAACACTGGCTCTAAGTCTTTATGAGGAAAAGCGACATCAGCACGACCGTGTTTACGATTGATAAAGTCATCGACCATGCCTGACTCTAAAGGGCCAGGACGATATAAGGCGACTAAGGCAATAATATCTTCAAAACACGAGGGTTTAAGTTTTTTCAACAGCTCTTTCATGCCACGCGATTCTAACTGGAATACCGCCGTCGTTTTGCCCTCCTGCAACATTTGAAAGGTTTTACGATCGTCGAGCGGGATTTTTTCAATATCTAAAGGCGCTTCGCCCAACGCTTTACGTTTGGCATTGATGTTGACTAATGCCCAATCCAAAATCGTCAGTGTGCGTAAGCCTAAAAAGTCGAATTTGACCAAGCCGACCGATTCAACATCATCTTTATCCAGCTGACTGACCCATTTGCCATCTTCATCACAATAAACCGCAGTAAAATCAGTGAGCTTGCCGGGGGCAATTAACACGCCACCTGCATGTTTGCCGACACCGCGTGTTAAGCCTTCGAGGGTGAGTGCCATTTCCCAAATTTCATTGGCATCTTCAAAGTCACGCTCAGTAGGATTACTCAATAAATCATTGAGTTGCGCTTCTTCTTTACGTGCTTCTTCTAAGGTAATTCCTGGTGTTTTAGGAATGAGTTTAGAAATTCTATCGGCTAAAAAGTAGGGTTTACTTTGCACACGCGCAACATCACGCACCACCGCTTTGGCGGCCATAGTGCCAAAGGTGATGATTTGTGATACCGCTTCTCGGCCATAATGTTGCGCGACATAGTCAATGACGCGGTCACGGCCTTCCATACAAAAGTCGATATCGAAGTCGGGCATAGATACCCGTTCAGGATTCAAAAAACGTTCAAACAGCAGATCGTATTTTAGTGGGTCTAAGTCAGTGATTTTTAACACATAAGCAACTAATGAACCTGCACCCGAACCCCGTCCCGGCCCTACGGGTACGCCGTTATTTTTTGCCCATGCAATAAAGTCCATGACAATCAAAAAGTAACCCGGGAAACCCATTTGATTGATAATTTTTAATTCAAAATCCAAACGGTCGTGATAGGTCTTAAAGGTTTCGGCAAAATTTGGGCTGTTACGGTCGTATAGTTTATCTAAGCGTTCTTCGAGTCCTTGACGCGATATATCGACAAAAAACTCTGCCATCGTCATGCCCGCAGGAATGGGATAATCGGGTAAAAAACTTTTACCTAAACGAATACTCACCGAACAACGCTTAGCTATTTCCACCGTATTTTCAATGGCTTCGGGAATATCGCTAAATAATTCCTGCATTTGTTCGGGGGTTTTGAGATATTGCTCTGCGCTATAATCGCGTGGACGTTTGGGGTCGCCTAAAACATAACCTTGAGAAATACAGACGCGTACTTCGTGGGCTTCAAATTCGGAAGGTGCTAAAAAACGCACATCATTGGTGGCCACGACAGGACATAGGCATTCTGTGGCTAAGGCAACAGCGGCATGAACAAAAGCTTCATCACCTGCACGACTGGTACGTTGTAATTCTAAATATAAACGCTCAGGAAACACCGACAACCAATGATTGAGCGCAGGAATCGCCAACGAGCTATCTGAACCCAATAACAACGCGCCAATATGACTATTTTTACCCAGCAGCACAATCAAACCGTCATTAGCGGCCTCTAACCATGCCCGTTGAATAATCGGCTTGCCGAGTTGTTGGCCTTCAATAAAGCCCCGAGAAATGACCTGAATCAGGTTAAAATAACCTTTTTCATTCATCGCCAACACAGTGACTAAGTAGATATCTTCACCTTCGGCCACCCACAAATCCGCGCCAAAAATGGGTTTTACACCCTTGCTTTGAGCGGCTTTATAAAACTTCACTAAGCCATAGAGATTACAGACATCGGTTAACGCTAAAGCAGGCATGTGCGCTTTTTGACAGGCTTTAACGGCATCACCTACACGCACCAGTGAATCAATCAGCGAAAACTCACTATGTAAACGTAAGTGCACAAAACTCATAAGACGACCTCAAACGACGGACAATATTTTTTCTTTCCCCCTCTTGCATAAAAAGGGAAATAAGAGAGGTGGCGATGATAGCATTTTCGATGTTTGTCGGGTATTTTGGTAGGACTTAGTTTTACCATGAAGACAGCTGATGTCTCGTATTGATGCCTTATTAACCCGTAAAATCCAGTGTTTGCACGACAACCTTCTGCTCTGCCAACAGCAATTACCCCAATTGGCTTTGCATCCTGAAGCACTACACGAACTACGGGTAAACTTACGGCAATTGCGCAGTTTATTGCGGCCTTTACATCATTTTCCTGAAATTAGCACATTTGATGTCATTTTAAAGCGCATGATTGACCAAAGTAATAGCGTTCGTGATACCGAAGTGTTGGTTGCCGAGCTAAAACACAAACAAGAAACAGAATTATATAATGCGTATCAGCAACAACTACTTGAGCTTTATGAAGCTTTCGTCCAACAAAATGAGCTTGAATTGATTATTCAGCGTTTAATCACTCTGCCTTGGTCTTGGCAACATCCTTCAGCACCATTGCCGAGTATCAAGCTGAAAAAACACATCGTCTCTTACCACAAAAAAATGCAGAAAAAATTAAAGGATTGTTTAAAAAACAAGGAACAGAGCAACAAACATCGCTTACGTTTACTCATTAAAAGACTACGTTACACGCAAGAAAGTTATGGCCAATTTTTGACAGTAAAACCGAAAACTCAAGCACAACTAAAAACAAGTCAAGACGTTTTAGGCGATTGGCATGACCGTTGGGTTTGGTTAGAAAAAGGCAAAACTGAAACCGCATTTCAGTGTTTAGTTCCTGTTTGGCAACAAGAAATGGCCGATTTTGACAAGGCTGCTAATAAACAGCTTGCTAAATTACAGGCCATCCTGAAGAAAGTACATTGAGTGAAGTTTTAGTTTTAGTCAGCCTAAAGGCTGACCTACGGTAGACTTACATGGCCAATAATCGTTCACTCAAGGCCTCACGTACAGGTGCAAATGACCGTCGATGTTCCATAATTGGCCCATGCTTTTTTAAGGCGGCGAGATGTTTAGCCGTTGCATAACCTTTGTGGTCAGCAAAACCATATTGGGGATATTTGTCGTGTAAAATCAGCATTTCGGCATCACGCGTCACTTTAGCAATAATACTGGCAGCACTGATGGCCGCGACTAAGGCATCACCCTTGACAATTGCTTGCGCAGGATACATCAAAATTGGGATTTTATTGCCATCAACCAGTACAAATTCTGGATGCACCGTTAAGCCATTCACTGCCCGTTGCATGGCTAACATCGTTGCTTTAAGAATATTAATTTCATCTATTTCTAAACGTTCGGAGCGACCTAAACTCCATGCAAGGGCTTTGGCTTTAATTTCTATTGCTAAGGCTTCGCGCTTTTTTTCACTGAGTTTTTTTGAGTCAGTTAAGCCTTCAATAGGATTATTCGGGTCTAAAATCACTGCCGAGGTCACCACCGCTCCCACTAGAGGGCCGCGACCGACTTCATCCACACCGGCAATTAAACGATACTGTTGTAAAATTTGTGCTAATTCCACGATAGATACTCTAATGATTGATTAACTTCATAATAGCCAGTGCGCCCGTTTGACTGGCATTCGCTTGTAGGCTTTGGTGTAACTGCTTAAAGCGCGCTAAAACCTGTTGCCGATGCTCGGTATCATCTAGCCAATTAAACGTCGCTTTGGCAATGGCTTGAGCATCGGCCTCTTGTTGTACTAATTCAGGTACTAAGGCTTCATTGGCTAATAAATTGGGCAAGCTAATATAGTTGGCACGCGACAACAAACGCACAATCCAATAGGTTAACCAGTGTAACTTATACACCACAACCATCGGTTTTTTTAGCAACATCGCTTCTAATGTCGCTGTTCCTGAGGCTAATACCACCACATCGGCCGCGCTCATCACCAAACGTCCGACACCTGCGCCATAACCATCATCAAAAATATGCGCCTTTACATTCGCTTCTGCTAACAAGCTGCTAATTTGTTGTTTTCTTAGGGCGTTAATAGCAGGAATAATAAATTCGGCATGAGGATATTTTTTCAAGATTAATTGTGCCGCCGCAAATAACGGTTCCGCCAAACGCGACACCTCCCCCCCCCGACTCCCTGGCAATAGGGCTATATACTGTTTATCGCTTGCTAATCCTAATTGTATTCGCGCTTGTGCGGTATCATTTTCTAAGGGAATACTATCCGCTAAGGGATGGCCAACAAACACTGCAGGTAGTTGATGTTGGTCATAAAATGCTTTTTCAAACGGCAATAAACAAAGCATTAAATCAATGGATGCCTTAATGTGATGAATACGGCCTTGTCGCCATGCCCACACTGACGGACTGACATAGTGTACCGTTTTAATGCCAGCGGCCTTTAGTTTGGCGGCAACCCCTAAATTAAAATCAGGCGCATCAATACCAATAAATACATCAATTTTTTCGCTAATAAACCGTTGTACGACTTGCTCACGGATATTCAATAACTCTTTAATTCGGCCTAATACTTCCACCAAACCCATTACTGACAGTCGCTCTAAAGGAAACCACGTCTCTCCGCCTTCAGCTATCATCTGCGCGCCACAAATACCGACAAAACGCGCATGAGGATACTGTTGTTTTAAGGCATGAATGAGTCCTGCACCTAAAGTATCACCCGACACTTCACCTGCAATGACACCAAACACTAAAGGACGTTGACTAGAGGACATATTCAACCTTGTAAGCGTTAAGAAACCGTCTGGGCATGATGGTGAAGTGCCGCTATTTCTGCAAGTTGAATTTTCTCGCACATCGCTAAAACACTTAAACCTCGATGCTTTTTTTGCGTATTGACAATCAAGATAAACTCAACAGTAATCGGTTTTTTTGATAGACGTTGCGCGCTGACGCGATAACGTTTATGAGCATAACACAATACTTCGGTATGGCCGCGTAGCACACACATAGTGACGATTTGTTCAACGCTAATCAGACCTTCGGTACTATAACTCGCCAAAATAAAACGCGCTTCTAAATGGGTTAATAATGCCCAAAACGCTTGCTCTGCTTCACCGCGATAATTATAGGCACTACGTCTTTCGGTACGCCAATCTCGACGGATGGCGCCTTTATTACGGCCTTGTATTTTTTCAGTGACGAGAGGCTTATCCCACAACGTTAAACTATTCAGCACATGGTAATTGCTGCCATAGGAATGTTGATTATACGGTGGGTCTAAATAAGCAATATCAATCGGCATATTCACTTCAAACGCTAACAAGTCTTTTACTAAAGACAATGCTTCTTGTTGATACACTTGATTGGCACGTTGATTATCATAAAAAACAACAGGATGCAGTTGTAATGGCGATAAAATACGCGACAATGCGGTGCTTGTTTTACCACCCCAACCTTGATGAAACGCTTTAAAAACACCGCTGGTATTACTGCTATAACAAGCTTGGTAAAGCAAGGGAGCTAACAGACAAGACTTCTCAAAAGGCGTAATGAGTTGAGTTTCGTCCCATACTTCAATCTGCTCACGCATAGCATCTAAGCGCAAACCATTTTCACGGGTAAAAAACATACGGTCAGATTGCGTGTCAAAATAGGTATCGTCGCTCGGACATAAATGCCGCGTCACCCAATCTTCAATCGGATTGACGGCGTTCAAATAGGCAATGACATTGTCGTAGCCGCCTAATTCATTAAAGTCTGGACTATGACTACAGGTGATATAACATTGATTTAACGCCGCCGAATAAGGTTCCCAATCGTTTGCTAACACGCGAAAGCCACATTTTTTGGCCATGCGCGAAACTACACCACTGCCAGCAAACAAATCTAAAAATGTCGCTTGTCGAGGATTAATACCTGTCATGTTGATGGCTTGCAGAATAACGCTTAACAAACGTCGTTTATTGCCAATATAAGGAATCAGTTGTTGAAAGACATAGTCTTGAGTTGAGGCAGCAGAATGGGTGTCTTTGCGATACTGAAACATAAACAAAACACCGCAACCGCCCTGTTCTTAGCTAAGAACAGGGCGGTTGCGGTGTTTTGTTTATGTTTCA
>JBKJUH010000305.1:0-3773 GCA_046590075.1 Agitococcus sp. | reverse complement strand
CGGACGATTGCGGCCGAGATTCCTAATTTTGAAAAGCTAGATCTTCCCGAAGTATTAAAAGAAGTGATTATGAACAAGCGCGGTTTAGTGCTTGTTGTCGGTGGTACAGGTTCAGGTAAATCGACGTCATTGGCAGCGATGATTGACCATCGTAATCGCACCTCTAAAGGTCATATTATTACCGTCGAAGATCCTGTGGAATATGTCCATAAATCACAGATGTCATTAATTACCCATCGTGAAGTCGGTGTTGACACCCATAGTTGGCATCACGCGCTTAAAAATACCTTGCGCCAAGCCCCTGATGTGATTCTGATTGGTGAAATTCGTGACGCTGAAACCATGGAACACGCCATCGCCTTTGCTGAAACGGGGCACTTGTGTTTAGGCACCTTACACGCCAACAGTACTAACCAAACCTTTGACCGTATTATTAACTTTTTCCCTGACGAACGTCGCAATCAGTTGTTAATGGATTTATCGGCAAATTTACGCGCCATTGTCTCGCAACGCTTAGTACGAACACCTGATGGCAGAGGTCGTCGCGCAGCAATTGAAATTTTGCTCAATACCCAGATGGTGTCTGAACTGATCTTCAAAGGCGAGTTTCATTCTATTAAACCCATTATGGAAAAATCGCGTGAATTGGGGATGCGAACCTTTGATTGGGCGTTATTTGATCTGTACGACAGTGGTCAAATCTCTTATGAAGAAGCTATTCGTAATGCCGACTCGGGTAATGAGTTGCGGCTTAATATTAAACTGAAAAGTAAACGCGGCGAACCTTCGATGGCCAAAGGTGCATCGTTATCGTTTGACAGCTCCTCACCCGGTGAAATGGATGCCGCGAAAAAACAAGAAATGGAACAGCAAAAAATTAATCAATGGATGCAAGATAAAAGAGAGGCCGCTAGAAAAGCGCAGCAGGGTGGTTAGGCTGGGCTATTTTTCTGTAGGGGCAGACCCATGTGTCTGCCCTAAACGCTTCGACAGCTTCACTACTACGCAATCACCCCATTTTTATCTTTCGCATTTGATGCTTTTTGGTTGTGGCTAATTGCGCCTTGACGCGGCATTGACGCATGACCGACCATCACGTCCACCGTTTTTTTCAGGCGTTTCCAAACTGACTCTTGCACATAAGGAATACCGTATTTGGCACATAAGGCTTTGACTTGAGGTTGTAAGCGTTGGTATTCGCTGGCAGGTAAATCTGGCCATATATGATGTTCAATTTGATAGTTTAACCAACCGTGAAAAAAGTCGTTTACATCTCCACCTGTTTTGAAATTGGCCGAACCTGTAATTTGACGTAAGAAAAACTCACTTTTGTTATTGACCGTATCTTCAAACAACAAAATATCATCGCCAGTATGATTAGGCACAATGATTAAAAATGTATGCAAGTTGGCAATAATTTCAGCCAGTAGCGTATTAATCCACACACTAATAACGGCAATCGGCCCAAGCGGAATAAACAATAAAGGGATAAGAACAAATCTCACCATCATGTAAGGCAATAAACATTTCAGCCATAAATCACGCGCAAAGGGATTGAGTGGATTCCAAAGTTCTAATTGTGACAGGGCAGCGGAATGCCGTTCTTCGCCCAAGATATTATTCTTTTTACTGTGTAAATGTTTCAGCGTGTTCGGTGCGTAATATAACGGCTTCCACGCGGCGGCAAATAAACCGACCACCACATAACGCAAAGCCATAGGTAAGTTTGAGTCACGCAACCAGTCTAAATTGAGTTCTACTTGGTCTGGGTCTGCCGCCTCACCTAAATTGTAATGGTGCAGACGATTGTGTTCGTTGTCCCATGCCGCAGGGTATATCCAATCATTCCAATCAATAAAACGACGCAAACCTTTGGCAAAACCTTTGCTGGTGTAACGCTCAGGCACGCCATCAATTTTGTCATAACCTTTATGTGAAACGTGATGGGCAACGGTTGACCAACGGGTGACATTGCCTTGACTAATTAAATAGGCGGAAATTGGATTCGGCATAATCCAAGCCGTACCATAACCTGCCGCACTACAAAGTTTGCCCCAACGCTCAATCTTTTTTAGATGTTTAAAATCGGTAATCCCCATACGCTCATTAGAGGCGCGACGTAAGGCCATGATTTCTTGGGTAAAATTTTCGACATCAATTTCGGACAGGTGAAAAGCTGTAGCCATGAAGAACTAACCTAAGTAGAAAAGTAAAAAATAGAAGATGATTAACAATAGTTTTAGAAGGAACGACAAAAGCGAGCGTGCTATGTGTCTTGTAAGGGAGGAGTCTTTTAGTATTGTTTGGGCGAATCTTACAGGTTTTTTATAGATTAAGAGTGGTCTTTTTTGTGGGATTTGTAGGGGCAGGCCCATGTGTCTGCCCCAATAGAGACATGGTTAATTCAACAAAACCTGCCCATCTTGCACTAAATCACCCGCGCTCACCCAAATTTCGTTAATGCCAAAATCGGTTTGCGCTTTAATGCGATGTTCCATTTTCATCGCTTCCATCACGATTAAACTGTCACCTGTTTTTACGTCTTGGCCAGCTTCAACCAAGACCGTTGTCACACGACCCGTCATCGGCGCTTTATAACCGCTATGGCTGGTATCTGCACCTAAACCATGACGATACGGCTCAATTAAACGGCATTGCCACATAAAACCATCGTGACTTAGTTGTACGCCATGACTGTCGCTAGTTAAACTAAATGCTAGTCGCTGTTGATTGTCCTGATAAATCAGTTGTCCTTGCTGTTGTGCAAACTGAAAGTCACCTTGTTGGTCATTTTCTTGCCAATGATAACCTGCTGCGCTGGGGCTTAAGCGTAAATCATGGACATGTTCGTTAATAGCTAACTGTAAGCGTGTGCTGTTATCGCCAAAGGCACGCCAACTACTTAATTGTTGCCACGGTGAGTAAATATCATTGCTAGTAATCACATGGCTTTGCCTTTGCTGTTCAAAATAATAAGCACTGGCAACTAACATCGCGGCTTGTTGATGAGGACTTTGGCTGCTTAATAATTCATCGTGACGTAATAGCAAAAAGTCCGTTGCCAATTTACCAGCCATAAAATCTGGGTGCGCTAATACGCGTTGTAAATAACTTAAATTATGACGTAAACCACTAACACGCATATTTGATAAGGTTTGCAATAAGCGGCTAATGGCTAATTCACGGTTATCACCCCAAGCAATCACTTTGGCTAACATCGGGTCATAATAGGGCGAGATTTCATCACCTTCTTGAAAGCCAGTATCTACTCGTTGCCATGCTTGTGCAGTAGGGTAATCAAAACAACTTAAACGGCCAATTTGTGGCAAAAAGTCATTGGCTGGGTCTTCGGCATATAACCGCACTTCAACCGCATGACCATTGACTTTGAGGTCTTGCTGGTTAAAAGTTAAGTGTTCGCCACTGGCTATACGCAATTGCCATTCGACTAAATCTAAACCGCTAATCATTTCGGTAACGGGATGTTCGACCTGTAAACGAGTATTCATCTCCATAAAATAAAATAGGCCGTTATCGACTAAAAATTCAATTGTGCCTGCATTACTGTAACCAATGGCCTGTGCCGCTTGAACCGCTGCGTTACCCATCGCTTGCCGTAATTCAGCCGATAAATCAGGAGCAGGGGCTTCTTCAACGACTTTTTGGTGGCGACGTTGTAGTGAGCAGTCGCGGTCAAATAAATAGACACAATGACCATGTTGGTCGGCCAAAATTTGCACTTCAACATGACGCGGTTTGAGTAATAATTTTTC
>JBKJUH010000273.1:0-2996 GCA_046590075.1 Agitococcus sp. | reverse complement strand
ATAACGCTTCTTTAATGGTTGTTGCGGTGTTTTCACGGACAAAGGTTTTCACCGCCAGACGTTTAGCAGGAGGAGTAGCAATAATCGACAAATCGCGCAAGCCCGAAAATGCCATATTTAAGGTACGAGGAATAGGCGTGGCGGTGAGAGTAAGCATATCAACATCAGCACGACGATTCTTTAACGCTTCTTTATGCCGCACACCAAAACGATGTTCTTCATCAACAATCATCAAGCCTAAATTTTTGAATTCCACACTATCTTGCAATAACTTATGTGTACCAATAATAATGTCGATTTTACCATCGGCTAAACCTGCGAGTGCTTTTTGCTGTTCTTTAGCGGTTTTGAAGCGTGATAAGACTTCGATATTGACTGGCCAATCGGCAAAGCGGTCGCAGAAGTTTTCGTAATGTTGTTGGGCGAGTAAGGTGGTCGGTACTAACACGGCGACTTGCGTGTTATCTTGAATGGCGACAAAGGCGGCGCGCATCGCTACTTCGGTTTTACCAAAACCAACATCACCACAGACTAATCTGTCCATGGGTCGGGGTGAACGCATATCGGCAAGAGTGGAAATAATGGCATTGGCTTGGTCGGCTGTTTCTTCAAAAGCAAAACCTGCGCTAAATTTACGGTATTCCAATTCATCAAACTTAAAGGCGTAACCTGCTTTCGCGGCACGTCGAGCACTAATACTGAGTAATTCGGCAGCGACATCATGCACTTGTTCGGCGGCTTTTTTGCGGGCTTTTTGCCATTGTTCCGTGCCGAGTTTATGTAACGGGGCAGTGTCGTCATTGGCTCCTGAATAACGAGCGATTAAATGTAAACTGGCGACAGGCACATAGAGTTTGGCACTATCGGCATAACTGAGTTGTAAAAACTCTTGGATTTGACCATCCATATCGAAAGTGATTAAACCGTGATAACGGCCAACGCCATAATCAATATGGACAACAGGCACACCCACAGTGAGTTCGCTTAAACTACGAATCGCTAATTCCGCCGCGCCTTCACCACTGGTGGCTTTACGACGACGACGTTGCATCACTCGTTGGCCAAACAATTGCGATTCCGCAATAACGCTAAAATTAGGCAAACACAAGCCACGTTCTAGCGGGGCAATGGTTAAGGCAAAAGGGGCGGTGCTGGTTAAAAATTCTACCCAATTTTGTACCAGAGCAGGCTTTAACGCTAAAGGTTGTAATAAGGCTAACAGGCTTTCACGACGACCCGCACTTTCGGCACATAACAACACGCGCTGTTGTTGGCCGTGAATATAATGGCTTAAAGCGGCCAGCGGCGCATCACTGCGCGAATCAATCGGCAATAGGGGGGGTGGACTAAAAGCAAAGTTGCTAACACCTGCTTTTTCTTCGTCGGCTTGTTCGTTGAGCGTTAAACGGGCAAATTGATTGACCGCGGCAAATAACTCATTTTGGCGTAAAAATAATTTATCGGGCGCAAGAATGGGCAAATAATTATCGTGGCGACGTTCTTCATAACGCTGCGATAATTCTAGCCAAAAATGTTCCAGTTGTTTTTGGCTTTCACTCATTAACGCAATCAGCGTCTGACGAGGCAAATAATCAAACAACGTCGCGCTTTCGCTAAAAAATAACGGCAAATAGTATTCAATACCTGCGGCGGCCAAGCCTTGACTAATATCTTTATAGAGCGCGCATTTTTTGGGGTCGGTATGAGGAAAAGTGTCAGCCCAATGATCCTTAAAGTTCCGAATTGCGCTTTTATCAAAGGAAAACTCACGCGCAGGTAATAATTCTAATTGTTGTATGCTCTCTGTTGTGCGCTGATTATCAGGGTTAAATAATCGTAAACTTTCTATTTCATCATCAAATAATTCAATACGAACAGGCGCAGTCGCCCCCATCGGATATATATCCATCAAGCTACCGCGAACCGCATATTCGCCGTGTTCATATACCGTTTCCACGGCTCGGTAGCCGACAGCTTCTAAGCGTTGACGGGTATCATTACTATTAAATTTTTGTCTGCATTTTAAGCTAAAACTTTGTGCCGATAACCATGACGGTGGCGAAAGACGCTGTACTAAGGTGCTAATCGGTGTAATCACTAAGCCTTTGCTGAGCGTCGGCAAATTCGCCAAAATCCGTAGCCGTTCTGAGGTAATGTCTTGATGGGGGGATAGTTGGTCGTAGGGTAGCGTTTCCCAATCGGGGAAATGAAAAATCGGCAGTTTATCATCACAAAAAAATCGAACTTCTTCTTCTAAACGTGTCGCTTGTTGACTGTCCGCCGTCACCAATAACACCACGCCTGTCCATGTTTGTGCGGCTTCGGCAATGGCTAAACCCACGCCAGCACCGACAAGGTTTGACCACATTTTACGGTCGCCCGTATGGGTTGGAAGAGTTAATGGTGCTAATAATAAAGAAGAAGCGGAGGTCGTCATTGTGCATCATGGCCTAAGAGCTAAATCGGAGTGGATTGTAACGGATTTAACGAGCTTTGAAAGAAGGCAAATGCGAACTTAAGCTATGGTTTTTAACTTTCATCGAGTGTTGGGTTGGGTTATGCGTGGGTTCCTGTGAGATGTGGTGCCAAAGATAAGCAATGGCAGTTGTCAGTGAAAAAAGCGTTGGTAAAATAAACAGTAAATACAGTTAGATGATGTATTGCGAAGGTCTTTGTTTATGTTTGACTTTTTTTTAAGCGAACAAAATAAAACTGTCAAAAAAGTTTTGACAAGGAAAATTAAGTCTCTATAATGCACGCCATACCAAGCGACATGGGTGTTTAGCTCAGTTGGTAGAGCATCGCCCTTACAAGGCGAGGGTCGGGGGTTCGAACCCCTCAACACCCACCATGTCGTAAGTTACCGCGCAGTGGTAGTTCAGTTGGTTAGAATACCGGCCTGTCACGTCGGTGGTCGCGGGTTCGAGTCCCGTCCGCTGCGCCATTTTCACTTCCGAGGTTGTCCGAAGAAGTCCAAAAAGCCCTAAGTTTCAACG
>JBKJUH010000245.1:0-5494 GCA_046590075.1 Agitococcus sp. | reverse complement strand
GTTGTAAGCGTTTATTAGTACGAACAATGCCGACATAATCCCACAGAAAACGTCTTAACTCGTCCCAATTATGCAAAATCACCACATCTTCATCGGGGTCACGCACTTGCGATTCATCCCACGCAGGGCATTCAGGTAAAGCTGGTGTATTAGCCAATTGTGCTTGCATATTTTTAGCGGCAGACATGGCAAAGACAAAACATTCTAACAGCGAATTACTGGCCATACGGTTGGCACCATGCAAACCCGTAAACGAGGTTTCACCAATTGCATATAAGTTTTGGACATCGGTTTGACCGTGTAAATCCACCTTAACACCCCCACAGGTGTAATGCGCCGCAGGCACAACAGGAATTAAATCGGTGGTAATATCAATGCCAAACTCTTTCAAACGCTCATACAAGGTAGGAAAGTGGCTAATAATAAAATCCGCAGGTTGATGGGTAATATCTAAATAGACACAACGAATGCCTAAACGCTTCATCTCATAGTCGATGGCTCGTGCGACAATATCACGCGGCGCAAGCTCGGCACGTTCATCAAAACGTGGCATAAAACGCTCACCGTCGGGCAAACGTAAATACGCACCTTCACCACGCATGGCTTCGGTAATTAAAAAAGAGCGGGCTTCGGGATGATATAAACAGGTCGGATGAAACTGATTAAACTCTAAGTTGCCAACACGACAACCTGCACGCCACGCCATGGCAATGCCATCGCCTGTGGCAATATCGGGGTTGCTGGTATAAAGATAGGCTTTACTTGCGCCACCACAAGCTAACGCAATAAATTTCGCTCTAAATAATTCTACTTTACCTGTGTCTTTATTGAGCACATAAGCACCCACCACACGATTTTCGCCCGCTTCGCCTAATTTCCCGCTAGTGATTAAGTCAATCGCCACGCGATTTTCTAGTAATTCAACATGAGGGCATTCTTTAACACGGCTCACCAGTGTCGTCGAAATAGCATAACCTGTGGCGTCAGCGGCATGAATAATCCGTCGATGCGAATGTCCACCTTCGCGTGTTAAATGCAAATGGTCGCTTTCGTCTAAGGTAAAACGTACGCCTTGGTCAACTAACCATTGAATCGACTTTGCGCCATTTTCAACGGTAAAGGCGACTGCATCTTGATGGCATAAACCTGCCCCAGCAATTAAAGTATCTGCAATATGACTATCAGTGGTATCGGTTTCATCTAACACCGCAGCCACGCCACCTTGGGCATAATAGGTACTGGCATCGGTGAGTGCGGCTTTTGATAATACCGCTACTTTGAACGATTCTGGTAAGGTTAAGGCCAGTGTTAAACCTGCCGCGCCACTACCGACAATCAACACATCATAGTCAAAATTATTCATAGTTACTTAATCAAAATGTCAGGTATATAGTCGGAGTATAAGTTATAGGATGCTCGTACAGTAGTCTAAAGCACTCTACAATAAAAAGACTTAGGCATCTTCGTTGTGCTTTGTGTGTTTTGTGCCCATAAAGCACGTCGACAGGCTCAGTGCGAACGGTACGGCAAAAACCAAGCTTGTCTAAATGGACGCGGCTCACTTATATTGCTGAGGTTGTATGCTAGAAGAACGCGCAACGGTGTTAGCTATTGCCGAAAATGGTCAAGTGTCTGTCGTTACTGAGCGACAAAGTGGTTGCGGAAATTGTCAAAATGAAAAATCCTGTGGTTCAAATTTATTAAATAACCCATCAGCGCGACAACAAACCCTAGTTGTTAATGGCAATGGCCATCAATTGCAAAAGGGTGATGTTGTTTTGTTGGCTATTGATGAGTCCGTTATTTGGCAAGGGATGTTACGGCTGTATGTTTGGCCATTATTCGCCTTAGTTGTTGGTGCGATGTTGGGCGATAAATTGGCAGGAGATGTAGGCGCAATCATTGGCGCATTTAGCAGCATAACGCTGGCGTTGTTGTCTGTGCGCTTGCTAACACAACGAGAAAATGACAATTATTTACCGAGTGTTATCAAAAAGTTATTTTGACCTGCAATTACTTACAAAACCCTCATAGCCTATACGGGCAATTCATTCTAATTTTCACCTACTTTAGGTTTGGTAGTGAGCGACACAAGAGTCGCCTTATATTTCTATAGACTATGTTCCGCAACCGTTCGTTGGAGTTCAAAAAAAAGATGAAAAAATATCCACTAAAAACACGTCGTTGGCTCGTAGGAGCAGTTTGTGTGCTGGGGTCACAAATGACGTGGGCAGCAACAGCAATTGTCGATTTTTCCGATTTAGTCGAGCAAAATGCCAAAGCAGTGGTCAATATCAGTGCTTCAACCAAAGCCAAAAAAGGCCAAGTACAACAGCAACAACAAATCCCCGAAGCCTTTAAGCAGTTTTTTGGGGATAATTTTGGCATGATGCCACAACAACGTGAACGTCAATCCTTTGGTTCGGGTTTTATTATTTCTAAAGATGGTTATGTGTTGACCAATAATCATGTCGTTGACCATGCCGATAAAGTCACCGTTAAATTAAATGACCGCCGTGAGTTAGAAGCAGAAGTGATTGGTACTGACGAACGTACCGATGTCGCCTTATTAAAAATCAAAGCCGATGATTTACCCGTGGTGCATATTGGCAATCCCGATGTCTTAAAAGTCGGTCAACCTGTGTTGGCAATTGGTTCGCCCTTTGGTTTTGATTATACGGCAACGGCAGGCATTGTCAGTGCCAAGTCTCGTGCCTTACCTAATGAATCGTATGTGCCCTTTATTCAAACCGATGTTGCGATTAATCCAGGTAATTCTGGTGGGCCCTTATTTAATATGAATGGCGAAGTAATTGGCATTAACTCGCAAATTTATAGCCGTTCAGGGGGTTATATGGGTTTGGCCTTTGCCATTCCCATTGATGTAGCGATGGATGTTGCTGACCAATTAAAAGATAAAGGCAAAGTCTCGCGTGGCTATTTGGGCGTGGTCATTCAAGATATAGACCGTGATTTAGCCGAAGCGTATGGTTTAGCCAAACCAGCAGGCGCATTAGTGGCTAAAGTGATGCCTGACACGCCAGCTGATAAAGCAGGTATTAAAGAAGGCGATGTAATAACGGCCTTTAACGGTCAAGAGATTGGTTTGTCTTCGGAGTTGCCGCAGTTAATTGGTCGGGCAAAAGTCGGCAAAAAATATCCTTTATCGGTATTGCGTGATGGTAAAAAGGTCGAATTACCGTTTGAAGTAGCAACCTTACCCGACAATGAAGATGAAAACCCAGAAAAAGCCAGTGAACCCGATTTGAACAGCTTAGGTATTGGTTTGCGTAATTTAACGGATGCCGAAAAAGCACAATTAAAGTTAGATGTCGGTGTTTTAGTGCAGCGTTTGGCAAGTGATGGCGCGGCAGCAGAGGCAGGTTTACGCCCGAATGACGTGGTGATTCGTTTGAATAACCAAGCAATTAAAGATACACAAGAGTTTTTGAAAGTCGCTAAAAAACTCCCTGCCAACAAGGCCGTGCCTATGCTTATTAATCGTGGTGGTCGACCATTGATTTTAGCCTTGCGTTTAGAGGCAACCGATAAAGTGGAGAAAAAAGACAAAAAGAACCAAAAAGACCAAAGTAGATAAGCAGTATTTGAGGGCGATGGTAGGATCGCCCTCAATGCCTATAAATGACCAAACTTATAATCGTAAAACTTAGACGATTTTTTGCTACAATGCCGCAACTTTTTTCTTTGGCCTGTTGGTACATTCTGTGACTGATATTAAGCATATTCGTAATTTCTCCATTATCGCCCACATTGACCACGGCAAATCCACCTTAGCTGACCGTTTTATTCAAATTTGTGGCGGCTTACAAGACCGTGAAATGCAAGCGCAAGTGCTTGATTCTATGGACTTAGAACGTGAGCGTGGCATTACCATTAAAGCGCATTCGGTTACGCTATATCACACAGCTAAAGATGGCATTCGTTATCAATTAAACTTTATTGATACCCCTGGCCATGTTGATTTTTCTTATGAAGTCAGTCGTTCGTTAGCCGCCTGTGAAGGTGCGTTGCTCGTGGTAGACGCGGCACAAGGCGTAGAAGCGCAATCCGTTGCCAATTGTTATACCGCACTGGAACAAGGCTTAGAAGTATTACCCGTGCTCAATAAAATCGACTTGCCCCAAGTTGAACCTGAGCGCGTCATTGAAGAAATCGAAGAAATTATTGGTATTGAAGCCACCGAAGCTTGTCGTGTCAGTGCTAAAACAGGCTTAGGTGTGCCAGAGTTATTAGAAGAATTGATTCTCAAAATTCCTGCACCGACAGGCGATAGAACAGCCCCTTTACAAGCCTTAATTATCGACTCATGGTTTGATAATTATTTGGGTGTGGTGTCTTTAGTTCGCGTGCGTCATGGTCGTATCCAAAAAGGCGACCGTATGCTGGTGAAAAGCACAGGGTTATCGCATCAGGTTTCCAGTGTGGGTGTCTTTAACCCAAAACACTCCGAAACAGACGGCCTAGAAGCAGGCGAAGTCGGCTTTGTCATTGCGGGTATTAAGGATATTTTTGGCGCACCCGTCGGTGATACTGTCACTCATATTAATTCCCCCAATGTTAGCATTCTTCCAGGGTTCAAAAAATCAAAACCACAAGTTTATGCAGGCTTGTTTCCTGTGGATTCCAGCGAGTTTGAGCCGTTCCGCGAAGCCTTACAAAAGCTCAAACTTAATGATTCCTCCTTGTTTTTTGAGCCAGAATCATCAGATGCGTTGGGTTTTGGGTTCCGTTGTGGATTTTTAGGTATGTTGCACATGGAAATTGTGCAAGAGCGTTTAGAGCGCGAATACAACCTCAATTTAATTACCTCTGCGCCCACCGTCGTTTATGAAGCGAAGAAGAAAAACGGCGAAATCGTTTTTGTCGATAATCCGTCTAAGCTGCCTGAAGGCTCGTCGATTGAAGAGTTGCGTGAGCCTATTGCCGAAGTCCATATGTTGGTGCCACAAGAATATGTTGGTAATGTTATCACTTTAGCCACTGAGCGTCGTGGTGTGCAAAAAGACCTCAAATTCTTAGGCAAACAAGTGTCCATTAGCTATGACATTCCTATGGCTGAAGTGGTGTTAGATTTTTTTGATAAACTCAAATCGACCTCACGCGGTTTTGCCTCCTTAGAATATAGCTTTAGTCGTTTTGAAGTGGCACGTTTAGTAAAAGTGGATGTGTTGATTAACGGTGATAAAGTTGATGCTTTGGCGATGATTTGTCATGCGGATGATGCCCGTCATCGTGGGTTATCGTTGGTTGATAAAATGAAAGACTTAATTCCACGGCAAATGTTTGATGTCGCCATTCAGGCGGCCATTGGCAGCCAAGTGATTGCCCGTTCGACCGTCAAAGCTATGCGTAAAAACGTCATTGCCAAATGTTATGGCGGTGACGTGTCACGGAAGAAAAAACTGTTAGAGAAGCAAAAAGAAGGCAAAAAACGCATGAAACAAGTGGGTAGTGTGGAAATTCCTCAAGAAGC
>JBKJUH010000195.1:0-2708 GCA_046590075.1 Agitococcus sp. | reverse complement strand
ATGGCAGGACGTTGCATACCCTAGAGGCGCGCATTATTTACCTGTGCCCACCTTAGAGTCGATACATATTCGGGAAATGTTAGCGGCTTTTGGTGTAATTGAAGCCAACACTTTCAGCCTACAACCCACCTATGATGAACGCGCCTTATTACAAGCTCAAGATGAACGATTATGGGTCAATGGCCAATGGCAAGACAGCTTAATACCGCCACCCGCAACGACACAAGGCCACAGCCAGACTCAGCGATTTTTGCAACTCATTCAACAATTGCGTGAGCAACGCGGCAATGATGGCAAACGCGTTTTTGCCATTCCTATCGTCTTATCTTCGCAAGATGAACAATGGCGTAGTTTAGATAAACTCTCCTTTAGCCAATGGTTAAACCAACACCATTTTAGCGATAGCGCCTTACGTTGGTACGTCGATTATTGTTGTCGAGATGATTTTGGTTTGAACAGTCCACAGATTTCGGCATGGGCAGGCTTACATTATTTTGCCAGTCGTAATGGCCAAGCGGTAAATATGTCTGCCGACAGCGAAGCCGTTTTAACATGGCCAGCAGGATTACATTATTTAGCACAAAAAATGCTCCCTGACCGCACGCAACAAATACAGGGTTTTGCTATTCATATTAACGAACATCAACAGGGTGTGGACGTTTTATACAGTGCAGGTTTAGGCCAAAAAGCCTTCACCTTAAAAGCCAAACGGGTGATTTGTGCCGCTCCCTTACATGTAACAGCGCGTTTATTCCCACAAATTACAGACTACGGCTTTGATAGCCGACAACATTTACCCGAACACGCACCGTGGTTAGTAAGCAATCTATATTTAGACCGCTTTCCTCAAGAAGCCACCGATGCCATATTGGCATGGGACAATGTAGTGTTTGGTAGCCAAAGTTTAGGTTATGTGGTGGCGACTCATCAATTAATCAGAGCCGCAAAACCAGTGTACACGGTATTTACTGCTTTTCATGCTTTAGCAGAACACTCACCTTCACAAAGCCGCCAATGGTTACACCATGCCAGCATCAAAGACTTAGTGAGTTTAGGTTTAGCAGACTTACAACACGTCTATGGTAGTGAGTTATGGCGCAGTGCTTGTGGTTTAGAACTGACGGTACGCGGCCACGCCATGCCCTCGCCTACGGTTGGTTTTTTGGCTAATAAAGGCTTACACGCCCTACAATCGGCAGATGGCAAGGTGTTGTTTGCTCACAGTGACTTATCGAGTTATGCCATTTTTGAAGAAGCCGCTTGGTGGGGATGGCAAGCGGCTAATAAAATTTTGGCTTAATCACTCACATCTGAACAAACATATAACCAAAAAACGCCATCAACATACCTATCAGCACCGCATAGCTCAGCCTATTATCTTGAGGCGGAACTGATTCTGCTGCTAAGCGTAACGATTCTACATTAACGGCATCGTCGGCACTCTGAAGCATGCCCACCAATTCACTCACCGTTTTTTCACTAAACCTATACGGGTCAAACTTTTTGATTTCCTGTTGCCTTAGAAATTGACGTACTTCATGATCAATGGTGGCGTATTTCATCTCCCAACTACTAAAGCTAACGTTAGCAATGGGAGTCATGCTTAGCACCTTCAAATCTTTATGCCTTGAGTCTTGCAATAATTTCTCATAGAGCACATCAATCGCCTGCTTTGTTCCTTCTAAACACTGAAAAAAACAGCCATTGCCATAATAAAGCGCGCCCACCAAATTCCTTTTTTGGTTATCTCTACGAGCCACTTGTAGAATTTTAGCAATATTGCTGTCAATGGTATTTTCAGTAGTATACGGCTTAAAAGTAGCACGACTTGCATACACTAAACGATATAAAGGCATATCCATAGTTATCTCCAAATGAGAAATAAGTATTTTTGATTGTTGCAAATACCCAGTGATTGTTTATCACAACTACAGATTTACCATTCAATTTGACAAAGACTAAGCAAAACGACCAGACAATTTGACAAAGAACAGACGGAATGAATAGACAACAACATCACCACTCGCCAATAAACGGCAGCTATGGCCAGCATAAAAACACAAGCAATAACTTTTAACGATTAAGGAAAAAAATATGCACAGTTTCATAATAAATCCAATGAATATCAAATACCTATACTGCTGCGTGTATTTTTTTAACTCATTGATATAAATAGACTTTAGAGTTATAACTGTGCTGTGTGTTGAAATATTCCTTTACTAATCAATGTGTTACTTTCAATTATAGTGGGAATACTATATAGCGGGTTGTTTGCCCAGAGGATTTATCGAGCTATGGCAATTTTGAAAAAGCCGCTTGGTGGGGATGGCAAGCGGCGCATAAAATTTTGGCTTAATCACTCACACTATTGTCAACAGTTCACTTTCCTACATATACGTAAACAATCAAGAGAATCAAGGCAATCGAAAACACAAGATACGCAAGCATATTATTTTGACTAGGCGGCGTTAACTCTGCCGCTAACTTTAACGACTCTACATTAGCAGCATCATCTGCAACCTGAAGCATACCGACCAACTCATTGACCGTTTTTTCATCAAACTTATACGGGTCAAACTTTTTAATGTCGTGTTGCCTTAGAAATTGACGTACCTCTTGATCAATGGTTGCGTATTTCATCTCCCAACTACTAAAGCTAACTTTACTAATGGGAACCATGCTAAGCACTTTCAAATCCTCATGCCTTG
>JBKJUH010000147.1:0-5316 GCA_046590075.1 Agitococcus sp. | reverse complement strand
AGCTTCGCTATTTGGTTTTCGGCCATTAAAACAGGCGCAAGCGTTTTTCTTACGCGCGCAACAAGAACGGTCGGCAGGTCGGTCATTGGTAGATATTGTCGAGGATGAAATTAAACGCAATGGTCTTGTCTATGGTTATGGCCGACCCATCGCCAGTGTTGATGAACGTGTGCCGCATACGCTTAAAAAAGCCCAAGAGTTAGGTTTTGCGGAGGGTGAATGTTTAGGCATGGCTCTGGAAATCAATGATTATTTGATGGCAACACGGCAAATTGCGATGAATATTGCCGCTGTTGATAGTGCGCTAGGAGCGGATTTAGGTTTTACCCCTGATGAGTTTCATCTTTATATGAGTTTGTGTTTTTATGCAGGGCAAATCCCTTGTTATCTAGATACATTGACTCGACCAGAAGGCAATTTTTTCCCTGTACGTTGCTCCAATATTGTTTATGGTGGTCAAGCACGAAGGGCGTGGTAAAGCGGAAAAACCACCTACAACGCTCCTCTTAATTTAGGCGTGTTGTAGGTGGTGGAAACACAAGGCGTATCAAAAGTGATAAGTGAGCTCACCATAAATACTGCGTCCAGCCATTGGATAGTCATTAGGAATAACCCCCGCAGAACTCGGTTCACGAACGTCAGCATTGAACATATTGTGTACCGATAGTGCCAAATCCAAGCCACTGATCACGTCTTGTTTGCGTAAAGTGACATCAACCGTTGTATAAGCTTTTAGCTTTGGTCTACTGTCACCGAGCGCGCGTTTTTGTGCGCCAACCCACGTAACTTGGCTGTCAAAATGCCAATCAGAGGCAATCGTCCATTCACTACGGCCATAGACTTGGTGATTAGGGGCTTCGCCTACATCACTTTGCGTATTAGTGTCTTGCGATTGTTGATACGCATAATTGACTAGGAAGCGCAGGTTGTAGACAGGGGAGTAATCCGCTTCTAACTCTAAGCCGTGTCCTTTAAGGTTGCCGACATTCTGTGCTTGAGCACCACCCATTTGTGGCACAAAGGTAATAAAGTCTTCAATGTCGTAGCGGTAAATATTAGCGGTGTACAGCAATTGCGAAGAGAGCTGGTGTGAGAGCGCAAACTCATAGGTGTCAATAGTTTCAGGCTTCAGGTTGGGGTTGCCTAAAGCAACGGGGTTGCTGGTGGCGAAGAGCTCACTGAATGCAGGCGCACGGAACGCTTTGCCATACAATAGTTTGGTGGTGATTTTGTCTGTTGCTGCCCAAACTAAGGCGAGTCGTGGGTTGGTGGTGTCGCCAAAGTCCGAAAAATGGTCGTAACGAACACCTGTGGTTGCTTGCCAATTGGCGGCAAACTTCCATTCATCTTGGACAAATAGATAATAGTTTTTACGCTGATTTTCAGATAAGTACACTTCGGCGGTATCGCTGACATCTTCCATGCCATTGGGACGTGGCGCGCCCGTTGCACTAAAGTTTTTGCTTTCCGTCACTTCAAACATATCATCCCATGTAAAACCCGTCCCTATTCGGACGATATGACTGTTGAAACCTTTATAGAGGCTGCTTAGATCAACGCGTGCATTTTCTTCTTGGTAGCCAGGATTGCCAATGAGTCCATCTGGAAACGCGCCTCCTGCCAGTCCTTTGGGTAGCAGTACGAGGCTTTCTGTGATTTCTTGGGTTTTTCGATAATAACTCACGCGACTTTCTAGACCCCAATTGGGCGTTAGGTCATTGAGGGTATAGCTATAGTCGAGATTGTAGTGCTGGTTAGTAATACGAGAAGTAGGGTCTAATGCCTCGTAATAACCGACGGCGGAGCCAATATTATACTGGCCTTGATAACCTGCACGCAGTCGAGAGTTGCCTTGGGCAATATCTACTCGCGCCTCCACTCTATCTTTCATCGTGCTAACCGAGCTAGGAGCGAGGCTCACAGGCGGAAAAGGATTCAAAGGGTGGGTGTCATTAGCAGTCTGTCGGTCAGCACTAACGATTTTTTTCCAGCCATCAGTCGAATCAGCATCCAAAGTAAAGCCGATATCAACATTACCAAAAGTTCCACTGTGCTCTAGCGACAAGGCTTGAGTATTAAAACTGCCTGCGCGAATACTGGCTTTAGTACCTTTAATATCATGGGCACTTTTGGTGATAATGTTAATGACTCCCGAAAAAGCATCAGCACCATATAAAGCAGAGCCAGGTCCTCGTATTACCTCAACGCGGGCAATCGACTTAACGGGCATGCCAGCCCATGCGTTACCCCGATTGCCTGTATACAGGCTGGTAATAGGAATACCATTGATCAATACCAAAGTTTGAGGATTGAAGGTGGAGGTAATGCCGCGAATAATATATTTGGCGGTATAGGCTTGATTCGAGCGTGTTACATGTAAACCTGGCACGGTCTCTAGAATTTGATCCAGATCCGTTGCCCCCATCGCAATAATATCGTCTTCGGTAATGACGGTAGCAATCGCAGCGGCTTTATCTAGTGGTGTTTGTGTGCCAGAGGCAATTGAGGTGACACGAATTTTGCCCAGTTCATCTAAAGACATATCCCATAAATCACCGCTTGCTAGTGCTAATTGACTGACAAGTATCGAACTAGATAACGCAATACATAACGGTAAGAGCAAGATTTTTCTTTGGTGGGAGTTGTCAATTTTGGTGGTTTGATTTTTTTTCATAATAAGCACCCTATATTCGAAGTTTTTTTGTTGTGCAGACTTCCATTTCTTGTATTTTGCTTAAATCTTTCGTCGTACTACTGACCGCGAATGTGCCATAGAGTACATCGCTTGCTACAAATATTACACAGTTGATACAGCTTATTTGCAATTAAAAGTGCGTTTTTGCAAATTGTACGCTTGACAATGTGTTAGAAGTGGTGTTTTTGTGGTCGATTTATGGATAAAAAAATAGGAAATGTTGGTATTCACGCTGAAAATATCACTCTAGGTGGGGTACAATCGCGCGCTTTTTGATTTTTTAGCGAACTCGCACCAACGAGTTCTACGTTTTCGGGGTTAGTCGGCCACAAGCCACGGCTAATCGTTTTTGTAAAAACTCAAGCTGAGGGTTGACCATGCAAATCGGTATTCCAGCGGAAATCATCGCTGGCGAAACGCGTGTCGCAGCGACACCAGAAACGGTAAAAAAGTTTATCGCGGCTGGCCATCGTGTTGTCGTGCAAGCTGGTGCGGGTATTGAAGCCAGCGTGCCCGATGCTGACTATAGTGCCGCAGGCGCGACCATCGTCAATGATGCAGCGGCAGCGTATGCCAGTGATGCCATTCTCAAAGTACGCGCACCAGAAGCCGCAGAAATCGCTCTTATTAAAGAGGGTGCGGCGGTGGTGGCGATGTTTGATCCCTTCCGTAACCCTAATTTAGCCGCTTTTGCTGCACGTAATCTGCAATGTTTTGCCTTGGAGTTGTTACCTCGTACCTTGTCGCGCGCACAAAATATGGATGTCTTGTCCTCGCAAGCGAACTTAGCAGGATACAAAGCGGTACTGTTAGCGGCAAATGCTTATCAGCGTTTATTCCCGATGCTAATGACCGCCGCAGGTACAGTTAAACCAGCGCGTATTGTCGTGTTGGGCGTGGGTGTTGCAGGTTTGCAAGCCATTGCCACCGCAAAACGTTTGGGCGCGATTGTTGAAGCCTCCGATATGCGACCAACTGCCAAAGAACAAGTCGAGTCTTTGGGCGGCAAATGGTTAGACGTACCGATGTCTGACGAAGAAAAAGCCAAAGCCTTAGGCGCAGGCGGTTATGCGTGGATGCCTTCGGCCGAGTATGTTGCTGACCAAAAAGTGATTGTCGATAAAGCCGTTTCTGCGGCCGACATCATCATCACTACCGCCTTAATTCCAGGTCGCGCTGCGCCGAAATTGGTCTATGCCGACACTATCGCTAAAATGAAAGCGGGTTCGGTGATTCTCGATATGGCGGTAGAAAGTGGTGGCAATGTTGAAGGGTCGGTGTGTGGCGAAACCGTGACCACGCGCAATGGCGTAAAAATCTTGGGCATTCCCAATATTCCCGCTACCGTGGCGGCGGAATCTTCGGCTTTATATTCACGTAACTTACTCAACTTAATGATGACCTTGTTTAATAAAGAAACAGGTGCATTGACCGTAAACATGAGTGACGACGTGCATAAAGCCTTGCTCATTACCCAAGCAGGCCAAGTCCTGTTCGCCAAGAAGTGAGGAGCTAAATCATGAATGAAGTGATGACCCACGCGGCTAGCTTGCCGCCATTCGTCAGTATTTTTACCGTCTTTGTGTTGGCTATTTTTGTTGGTTATTACGTGGTTTGGGGCGTAACCCCTGCCTTGCATACCCCGTTAATGGCGGTGACTAACGCCTTGTCGGGCATTATTGTGGTGGGTGCAATGTTGCAAACTGTAGGCACAGGCGTTGATGCAAATGCTTTAGAAACCATTAGCGCGACCAGTTTATTGGGCGCATTTGCCGTCTTTTTGGCCAGTATCAACATCTTTGGTGGCTTTGCTGTTACCGAACGTATGCTTGATATGTTCAAAAAGAAAAAGAAATAAGGAGCGACCACCATGCAAAGTTTTGCACAATATGCAGATTGGGCGTACCTCATAGGTGCGGTGCTGTTTATTTTAACGCTACGCGGTTTGTCTGGGCCTAAAACCGCCATTATGGGTAACCGTTACGGCATGGCAGGCATGGCCTTAGCGGTATTAACGACGTTTTTTGTTGCCCCGAATCCCGTATTAGGGTTGATTATTGGCGCAATGGTGGCAGGGGGTGCGATTGGTATTTATCGTGCGCGTACTGTACCGATGACGCAAATGCCTGAAACGGTAGCGATGATGCACTCGGCGGTTGGTTTGTCAGCAGTATGTATCGCCATCGCTGCGGTATTGCATACGGGCGTACATCATGATGCTCTTCATCGTTTTGAATTGTTTATTGGTTGTTTTGTTGGGGCGATTACTTTTACCGCTTCCGTGTTTGCTTATGGCAAATTAGCCGCGAAAAAATGGGCAAAAACCATCAAGGGTTCATGGGTTAAGCCTGTGCAAGCAGGTTTATTTTTGGCGATGTTGTTTTTTGGTGTCGGTTATTTTACCACCGAAAATCTGTTTCATTTCTACGCTATGACCGCCTTTGCGTTGGCCTTTGGTTATATTTGGATTGCTCCGATTGGTGGCGGTGATATGCCCGTTGTCGTTTCGTTGTTGAACTCGTTTTCGGGTTGGGCAGCGGCGGGTATTGGCTTTACCTTAAATAATCCGATGTTGATTATCGCGGGTTCGTTAGTCGGTTCTTCGGGGGCAATTTTGTCCT
>JBKJUH010000052.1:0-3162 GCA_046590075.1 Agitococcus sp. | reverse complement strand
GTGGGTGTTGGCTATTGCTATTCTTATTGCCGCTACTGTCGGTAATCGTTACGCGCCAGAGTTGTTGCCGCAGTTATCTGTTTGGGTTCGTGTTGTTGTTTTGGTGGTTATGGGCGTGGGTGCATTGGCATTAACGTTGACAACAACGCAGGGTCAGGCATTTTTAAAACTGTTGAAAGAGGCGCAGATTGAAGCGCGCCGAGTTGTTTGGCCAACAAAAGATGAAACCTTGCAAACAACGATGATTGTTTTTGCTGTTGTGGTGGTGATGTCTTTGGTGTTGTGGGGTATTGACTCCCTGTTTGGTTGGATGATTTCTGCCGTTATTGGCTAACAGAGGCATTTATGAGCAGCAAGCGTTGGTATATCGTTCATGCCTATTCGGGTTTTGAAAAGCAAGTGATGCGTTCGTTGCAAGAGCGTATAGCCCGTACCGAAATGGAGCATTTTTTTGGTGATGTGCTAGTGCCTACCGAAGAAGTGGTCGAAATTAAAAATGGTGTCAAACGCAAGAGTGAGCGAAAATTCTTTCCAGGTTATGTATTGGTCAATATGGAAATGAATGACGACTCTTGGCATTTAGTTAAAGACTGCCCCAAAGTAATGGGTTTTATTGGTGGTAAGGCCGATAAACCTGCGCCGATTAGCGAAAAAGAAGCAGATGCGATTTTGAATCGCTTGCGTCAAAGTGTTGATACACCGCGCCCTAAAACCTTGTTTGAACCGGGTGAAGTGGTGCGTGTTGCTGATGGTCCGTTTGCAGACTTTAATGGTGTTGTTGAAGAAGTGCATTATGAAAAGAGTCGCTTGCGTGTCGCAGTGATGATTTTTGGCCGGGCGACACCTGTAGATTTAGAATTTAATCAGGTCGAAAAGGCCACTTAAGTATCGGCAATCTTCGGATTGTTTTTATTAACACTAGGGGAGCCTTACGGCGTTTGCACCCAAGGAGTTTCTCATGGCGAAGAAAATTGATGCCTATATCAAGCTGCAAATCCCAGCTGGTAAAGCAAATCCATCACCACCCATTGGTCCTGCTTTGGGTCAACGTGGTGTAAATATCATGGCGTTCTGTAAAGAATTTAACGCTGCGACGCAAAAAATGGATGTCGGTCAGCCTACACCTGTCGTTATCACTGTTTATAGCGACCGCTCTTTCACGTTCGTGATGAAAACGCCTCCTGCCACTTTCTTGTTAAAGAAAGCGGCTGGTATCAAAATGGGTTCACCACGTCCTAATACTCAAAAAGTGGGCAAAATTACCCGTGCACAATTAGAAGAAATTGTTGCCGTGAAAAAAGCTGACTTAACTGCTGCTGATATGGATGCTGCCGTGCGTACACTCGCTGGTTCTGCTCGTTCCATGGGCTTAGACGTAGAGGGAGTGTAAGAAATGGCTAAATTAACAAAGCGTCAAAAAGCAATCAGAGCCGTTGTGACGGCTGGCAAAGCTTACGGTATTGAAGATGCGGTTAACGTATTAACCAGTTTGCCACCTGCTAAATTCAAAGAATCGATTGATGTTGCGGTGAACTTGGGTGTTGATCCGCGTAAATCTGATCAAGTGGTTCGTGGTGCCTCTGTATTGCCAAACGGCACAGGTAAAACGGTGCGTGTTGCCGTGTTTGCTCAAGGTGCTAATGCCGAAGCAGCTAAAGCAGCGGGTGCGGATGTCGTTGGTTTTGAAGACTTGGCAGCCAGCATTCAAGGTGGCAATTTAGACTTTGATGTCGTTATTGCCACACCAGACGCCATGCGTGTGGTCGGTAAGCTCGGTACGATTTTAGGTCCACGTGGTTTAATGCCTAACCCTAAGGTCGGTACAGTAACTGCTGACGTCGCTACTGCGGTTAAAAATGCCAAGTCTGGTCAAGTGCGTTATCGTGTTGATAAAGGCGGTATTATTTCTTGCTGCGTAGGTCAGGTCGGTTTTTCTGCTGAAGCCATTAAACAAAACGTTGAAGCGTTAATCATTGACCTAAAAAGAGCTAAACCTGCTACGTCGAAAGGCATCTATGTTAAGAAAGTGACACTTTCGACAACAATGGGTCCCGGCTTAATGATTGATCAAGCAACGATTATTGCTTAATACAGCACTTACGCATTTCATCTAAATAACTGCGTAAGTTCTAAATAGTTAGATTTTTTGTGAGTGCAAACTTACAGAATGGACTTTGATACGCTTTCAAGCGTCAAAGACCTCAGGCGCAATTGCTTAATTGCGGCGTAAGCCAAAGCCTGCGTAGACGCGGTGTGGTTCAGGTTTTCTGTTCCCCCGCGAATAGCCAGTCGTAAGACTGGCTTTCAACTCTTAGGAGGTTACAGTGACTCTGAAGCTAGAGGACAAAAAAGAAATCGTTGCTGAAGTGAATAAAGTCGCTTCTGGTGCGTTTTCTGCTGTGGTCGCCGATTATCGCGGTTTGACTGTAGGTCAACTGACTAAGTTGCGTACTAAAGCTCGTGACGAAGGTGTGTATGTGCGTGTTATTCGCAACACATTAGCTCGTCGTGCAGTTGAAGGTACAGGCTTTGCTTGCCTACATGACGCGTTAGTTGGTCCAAGCATTATCGGTTTATCCCTGTCTGAAAACGATATGGGTGCAGCAGCACGTTTGTTCAAAGACTTTGCCAAAGATAACCAGAAAATGGAAATCAAAGCATTGGCTTTGGGTGGTCAATTATATGCAGCGTCAGATATTGATGTCATTGCTAAGTTGCCAAACCACAAACAAGCTCTGTCTATGTTGTTGTCAGTCATCCAAGCACCACTCTCGAAGTTTGGCCGCTTAATGACTGCGTTGAAAGAACAGAAAGAAGCCGCTTAATCGCTGCATAATTTTTTGAACCATACCCATTGTTGGAGTGTATGAACATGGCCTTGTCCAAAGACGATATCCTGAATGCCGTTGCTGAATTAACAGTAATGGAATTAGTAGACTTAATCTCTGCATTTGAAGAGAAGTTTGGTGTTTCTGCTGCTGTTGGTGTTGCTGCTGGTCCAGCTGCTGCTGCTGTGGTTGTTGAAGAACAAACAGAATTCAACGTGGTCTTGACCAGCTTTGGCGCAAACAAAGTTAGCGTCATTAAAGCGGTTCGTGAAGTCACTGGTTTAGGCTTAAAAGAAGCTAAAGACTTAGTGGAAGGCGCACCACAAGTTGTGAA
>JBKJUH010000017.1:0-3173 GCA_046590075.1 Agitococcus sp. | reverse complement strand
GTTAATTGGCTTAAATCGGCAGGAATATCTTGGCGACCAAATTTTAAATGGCTTTCAATCATTAACGCGATGATGGATTTATTGCCCTCTACAATCTGATTGCTGACATTGTCCATCACTAATGGTTGCAATGCTGGGTCTTTATTGGAGTTGGCATGGCTACAGTCAATCATCAAATTATGAGTGATCTTGGCTTTCGTCAGTTCTTTCTCAGCTAATGTCACTGATACCGAGTCGTAATTTGGCTTGCCATCACCGCCGCGTAGCACAATATGGCCATACGGATTGCCATTAGTATTAATAATGGCAACTTGTCCTTGACTGTTAATGCCTAAAAAACTATGAGGATTTTGTACGCTCAATAATGCATTAGTGGCGACTTTTAAGCCGCCATCAGTACCATTTTTGAAACCCACAGGCGAAGACAAACCACTCGACATTTCTCGATGGGTTTGTGATTCGGTAGTACGCGCACCAATTGCCGACCACGCAATTAAATCGTGCATATATTGCGGTGAGTTAGGGTCTAAGGCTTCCGTTGCACACGGCAAACCCATCTCGTTTAAGTCCAATAACAACTTACGGCCAATATGTAAGCCTTTTTGAATATCAAACGAATCATTCATGTCGGGGTCGTTAATTAAACCTTTCCAACCCACGGTTGTCCGAGGCTTTTCAAAATAAACGCGCATAACAAGATATAGGGTGTCTTTGACTTGGTCAGCTAATACTTTGAGACGTTCGGCGTAGTCTTTGGCGGCTTTGAGGTCATGGATAGAGCAAGGGCCTACCACTAAAAATAAACGATGGTCTTTACCATCTAAAATATTGCGAATCGTTTGGCGGCCAGTTAACACTGTTTCACGCGCGGTAGCGGATAACGGCAGCTCATTTTTTAATGCCGCAGGGGTAATCAACAGCTCCGTCGAGCGCACATTCACGTCTTCAATTTGCATATCAATAATAGTCATAGTCATTTCAACAAGGTAATAAAGATGTTCTAAGTAGGAGTTACGTATCACACCGTGATTGGCGCGTAAGTCTAATAAAAGCAAAACCTTACATACACAGGACTTACGCATCGCACCGCGATTAGCGCGTTTTGTGAACATAAAGCCGCCTAAAGCGGCTGAAATGTGAACAAATAAGCGATAACCGCGTAAGTCCTAATACAGTAGTGGCGCAATCCTTAGCATTGTAAAATATTTTATTTAGAAGGACATCAAAAAATCAGAGGATTTTAGGTGAGATAATTGATTTTTAGCAATAAAAGCAGACTGTAAAATTGAAATCATCTTACTTTGTAACAAAAAATAATGTTTATTGTTGGTGCTATCTGTTAAAAAGGCGGCACAACGAAAGTGTTCTACGATTAATTTGGAGATGGAAGTATGCGTACATTAGTAATTACTGCATTAGCAGCGAGTATGGCAATCACGGGCTGTACGAATAACCCTTATACGGGTCAAAGTCAGGCCAGTAAAGCGGCATGGGGTGCAGGTATTGGCGTGTTATCAGGTGCAGCCATAGGCGCAGCGACTGGCGATAACAAAAAAGACCGTCGTGAACGTGCGTTAAAAGGCGCGGCCATTGGTGGTGTTGTTGGTGGCGGTGTTGGTGCCTATATGGACGTGCAAGAAAAGAAATTGCGCGAGAAATTACAAGGTAGTGGTGTCGGTGTACAAATCGACAAAGCGACTGGCACTATCACTTTGATTATGCCTGGTAACATTACCTTCCCAACAGGTCAAAGCAGTATCAAACCAGACTTTTTTGATGCCTTAAACAGCGTGGCTTTGGTGTTGAAAGAATACAATAAAACATCAGTAACCGTGTATGGTTTTACCGATAACGTCGGTAAAGACGACTTCAATGTGAGGTTGTCGCAAGACCGTGCGAGCTCTGTTTCTCAGTATTTGGCTACTCACGGTGTTGCAGGCAGTCGTTTGAATGCTGTTGGTATGGGCAAGGCTCAGCCAGTCGCTGACAATTCTTCGGAAGTAGGTCGTGCGCAAAACCGTCGTGTTGAAATCAAAATCAACGCACCTGAGTCGGTATAAATCATCAAAATTTGATGATGTGTAAAATAGGGGGCTATATGCCCCTTATTTTATGGCAAATAAAAACACAAGGCTGAACATTTTCTGACGATTTCGGCGACTAAAGCACATAAAAGTGACAATTTTAGCGATTCATTGGGTTCTTTCGTATACCATTAACGGCTAATATTCGACACATTTAAGATGGATGCAATCAAAAATGCGTATGTCTTACCATCGCGTGGATTTTCAGAAGAAGAACGGGGATTGTCTATGAGCAGCATTAAATTTGGGCTGACGTTACTTGGCTTTTGTACACTCACTGCCTGTAGTACGCCACAAAAAATTATTCATCCTGTCAGTAACCCAGAATTAACGCAATTGCGCGGCAAAATTGATGGTTTTATTGATACTTATCGGCTGCGTGCATTTACTATGGGGTCGTATTTGTTTCCGACGGAAGGCAGTTTATTTCAACCTGTTCCCGTCACTGATGCCCGTAATGCCATTATTTATATTTATCGGCCCCACAGTTCTTGGAATGATGAAGAAATCATTGCCCCCAGTATTTTTTTGAATGGTCGTCGTTTACACGGTATTCGTGATAGTGCGTATTATTGGATGGAGCTACCTGCAGGTAACTATGACTTTGCCGCCCGTCGTCCTATTGGCCCTGTCTATTTAACCTATATTTTTAAAATGAAGTTAAGAGTAGAGGGTGGGCGTTCGTATTATTTCCGTTACGACGAAGAGAATTATCGGCCTCAACCTGACAAAGCCCTGGGTTTGATTAAAGAAAAGTATTTAACCGAATTGCCTGAAGTCATGGCAATGAAAGAAATACGTGAAATGCGTTTAGATAAACCTGGCTTTGGTTTTGCGACAACGCAACAATCTCGTTGGAAACCCTTCGATTTATATGCCGACGGTGAACATCCTGTGCCTGATGAACGACTAGAAAACCAAAAAGACCTGAAAATTGGCAAACAAGTGTTAATGTGGAAGCCTATGAGTTGGTAAATCAGCCTGTCAAACCCAAAAGATTTATCATTCCTATCACATTTTTGTTATTGGATGTGTTCGGTTTGGCAATTGTGGGTTTAGGTGTTGCCGAACAAATGGGGCGCATACAGA
>JBKJUH010000401.1:0-2580 GCA_046590075.1 Agitococcus sp. | reverse complement strand
AAAATAGCAAATATCTTCGACTTCTTCATCAAATAAACTAATACGAATCGCTTCGTCATCCGATTCAGCAGGAAACACATCAATCACTTCACCGCGCACGCGATAAGTTCCCCGACTAAAATCTAAGTCGTTACGCGTATATTGCATTTCCGCCAAACGACGCAAAATGGCACGTTGGTCAACACGCTCACCACGACTGATATGCAATAACATCTTTAAATAGGCATCAGGGTCGCCCAAACCATAAATCGCCGACACACTGGCGACAATAATTACGTCACGTCGTTCTAATAGAGCTTTGGTCGCGGATAACCGCATTTGGTCGATGTGTTCGTTTATGGCGGAGTCTTTTTCGATATAAGTGTCAGAAGACGGGACATAGGCTTCGGGCTGATAATAATCATAAAACGAGACAAAATACTCGACGGCATTGTTGGGGAAAAACGCCTTAAACTCACTATATAATTGTGCCGCCAGCGTTTTGTTATGCGCCATAACAATGGTGGGACGTTGTAAATTATTAATAACATTAGCAATAGTAAACGTTTTACCTGAGCCTGTGACACCCAATAATAATTGGTGTTGGTCGCCATTTTCTAGACTGGCACATAATTGTTTAATGGCTGTTGGTTGGTCGCCCGCAGGTTGGAACTTGGTTTTCAACTGAAAAGTGCGTGGTGAACTCATTGCGGTACTCTTATCTAGAAAGATTTTAGGGTATTATGTGCGGCTGTTTATTGACAATCCTAGACCAGAGGTTATCCCATGGAACTGCGCCTATCTGACCGTGTGTTAAGCATCAAACCATCTCCTACCTTAGCAGTGACCAATCGTGCTGCTGAGCTTAAAGCCGCAGGCAAAGATATTATTGGCTTGGGTGCTGGCGAGCCAGACTTTGATACGCCAGAACACATTAAAGCCGCTGCCATTAAAGCAATTGAAAACGGCTTTACTAAATATACCGCAGTCGATGGTACACCGAGTTTGAAAAAAGCCATTATCGCCAAATTCAAACGTGATAACGGTTTAGATTATCAGGCAAATCAGATTTTGGTATCGTCTGGTGGCAAACAAAGCTTTTTTAACTTAGCATTGGCTTTTCTCAACAAAGGCGACGAAGTGATTATTCCTGCACCATACTGGGTATCTTACCCTGATATGGTGTTGATTGCCGATGCGACACCTGTGTGTATTGAATGCCCACAATCACAAAACTACAAAATCACTCCTGCTCAATTAGATGCGGCCATTACGCCAAAAACCAAATTATTAGTGTTAAATTCGCCCTCTAATCCAACAGGCATGGTTTACACCAAAGAAGAATTGTTGGCGTTGGCGGAAGTATTACGCAAGCATCCTCATGTTTGGGTCGCCACTGATGATATGTACGAACATATTATTTGGACAACAGAGCCATTTGTGAATATCGTCACTGTTGCGCCTGATTTATACGACCGTGCCTTGGTATTAAACGGTGTTTCTAAAGCCTATGCCATGACTGGCTGGCGTATTGGTTATGCTGCGGGCCCTGCCAAAGTCATTGGCGCAATGAAAAATGTCCAATCACAATCAACATCTAACCCAGCGTCTATTTCACAAGTTGCGGCAGAAGCGGCGTTAAATGGCGACCAAGATGTCTTAAAGCCAATGGTTGCTGCATTTAAGGAACGCCATGACTTTGTAGTTGCTGCGTTGAATGACATTGAAGGTGTGTCTTGCTCACCTGCTGATGGTGCATTTTATGCCTTTGCCAATGTTGAAGGCGCAATTGCAAAAATGGGCTTAAAGAACGACCTCGAATTCTCCGAAGTGTTGTTAAATACCGTGGGTGTTGCGGTTGTTCCGGGTTCTGCCTTTGGTTTAGATGGCCATATGCGAATTTCTTACGCCACTAGCCCCGCTATTTTGCAAGATGCGCTTGCGCGTATTAACAAAGCAATTAACGGCTAAATCTGGGCTTTCCCCTCATTTTTTGAGGGGAAAGCCCTAAAATGTGTCGTTTGCACAACAAACAAGCAAACAAGCCACATCAAGTCTTGACGAACAAATTTTCTAGCCTATAATTGCCGACACCAAATGTTCCCCGATAGCTCAGTTGGTAGAGCGCAGGACTGTTAATCCTTAGGTCACTGGTTCGAGTCCAGTTCGGGGAGCCATATAAATCAAAGGCTTACAGAAATGTAGGCCTTTGTGCTTTTAAGCCAATGACGACAAAATGACGACGATACATGACAGGGTGATAACTCTAATTGATAAAGACGGAATATTGAGCCATGAGCGAAAAATTAGAGCCTAAAATTAATAACTTAGAAAGTATGGATAATGAAATTGTTGTTATGCGACCTATGGGCGGTAATTACCGTTCGAGTAGCATAATTTCTTACTGGCCAATTCTAGGTATTTTTGCCGCTATTATCGCAATTGGCTATGTTGGGTTGTCCAGTGCTGAAAAGAAGAATGAAATTGATATTGCCTTAGCCAATACAACAGCGCAAGAACAAGCCAAAGCCCAAGAAAAAAAACAACGTGAAGCTTTTTATGAAGGCATGAATCAGCAAGTTTTTAACAATCAAGAACAAG
>JBKJUH010000092.1:0-5519 GCA_046590075.1 Agitococcus sp. | reverse complement strand
ATGAGCGAATTACATAGCAGCGAGATGCAACAGTTCCGTGATATGGTCAAACGTTTTTTAGATAAAGAAATCAAACCGTTTTTCAGCCAATGGGAAAAAGACGGCATTATTCCGCGTGATGTTTGGCATACCATGGGGGCTAATGGCTTATTAGCCGTTGATTTGCCTGAAGAATATGGTGGCTCAGGCGTTTCCTATTTGTATTCGATGGTGGTGTTAGAAGAAGCGGCTTATGCCAATTATGGTTCCTTAGCAACAGGCTTATCGGTGCATTCTGACATTGCCGCGCCCTATGTATTGCATATTGGCAATGAAGCGCAACGTCAACAATGGCTACCGAAAATGGCCAGTGGTGAAGTGATTGGCGCAATCGGCATGACCGAACCAGGTGCAGGCTCTGACTTACAAGCCATTCGCACAACGGCTATTTTGCAGGGCGACCATTACCTATTAAACGGTTCAAAAACCTTTATTACCAATGGCCAACACGCTGATTTAGTCATTTTAGCCGCTAAAACTGACCCCAATGCTGGCGCAAAAGGCGTGAGTTTATTTTTAGTCGATATGAACTTAGCGGGTTGTGCGCGTGGCCGTAATCTCGAAAAAATGGGCTTACACGCTCAAGACACCTCAGAGCTGTTTTTTGATAACGTCAAACTGCCACTGGATAGTATTTTAGGTGAAGCAGGCAAAGGCTTTAGTTATTTGATGAACGAATTGCCACGCGAACGCCTCAATTTGTCCGTTTGTGCCGTTGCTGCGTCTGAAGGTTTATTGGCCGATACCATTGCTTATACGCAAGAACGTATTGCTTTTGGTAAGCCCATTAGCCAATTACAAAATACCCGTTTTACTTTAGCAACCTGTCACACCGACATTGCCATTAACCGCGCTTTTGTTGATAGCTGTGTTAATTTGTACATGGAAGGCAAACTCGATGCCACCAAAGCGGCGGTAGCCAAACTCGCCAGTACCGATATGCAAGGCCGTGTCGCTGATGCCTGTCTGCAAATGTTTGGTGGTTATGGTTATATGTTGGAGTATCCAGCGGCACGTGCCTATGTAGATGCGCGTATTCAACGGATTTATGGCGGTACCAATGAAATCATGAAGGAAGTGATTGCTCGCTCGCTCGTCGGTCGCTAATCTCTAAAACAGACCTGAGTTAGTCATTCGCCCTTGCTCAGGTCACACTCAAAAAACAACAAAACAATGAGGTGTGCGATGTGGAAAAAAGCCCTATTTTTAGGCACAATGACGGTCTGTTTACAACAGCCATCGCTCGCACACGCTCAACCTGAAGACGACTTAGATGAACTGAGAACCAAACTCAGTAATGAATGGACAATGGTTAGAAATGACCGTATCCGCAACATTAAAACCTTTGCCAAACAAGAAGATGGTCAACGTTTTCGTTCATTTAAAGTTGAGGCAATACTAAGTTTCTCCCTTGAAACAATGACACGCGTGTTATTAGATTTTACAAGTTATAGCCGTTGGTATTGGGAAGTACGCGAGGCCAAACTGTTGCGTCAAGACTCGCCAACCGATTACTATTTTTATATGGTGCATCGTGCGCCTTATGGTTTGCCCGACCGTGATGCCGTTTTGCATGCCGTCATTGAGCCACAAACAGCCACTCGTAAAACCATTACTTTAACGATTCGCTCCGAACCCAATATACTCCCTCTTAAACCACCATTGATACGCATGGCTGCCGAAAATATGCGTGTCAAAATCTCGCCGCTACCCGATAATCAGGTACTGTTAGAAGCCGAGGGTTACATCGACCCCAGTGGTAAAATTCCAACGTGGGCCAATAATCTCATTCAACGTAGTGCTCCTTATAGCATTTTGTTAGGACTACAACGCATGGTACAACTTGACCAATATCGCCTTGATAAAAGTGAACTTCCCTTTGCTGTTGATAACTCGCCTGATTAAGTTTACATATTGAGGTACAGATATCATTATGTCCTATTGATTTTCTGCTATTTGCGCCTATGCTCCATAATGAGGCATATAAAAAACAACTCACTGAGTTAAGCTCTGACTGTTTTATTTACTCCGATTCTAAATGTGGCTAATGCCAAATCTTATACATACAAACGAAAAAACAATAACGGAGCAACCTTGTTATGACTAAATCCCTGAAATTACTTGCTTTACCATTGTGTTTACTGTTTGCGACCTCGTCCGCGCAAGCGGCGAGAGATGATGATTTAGATGATTTGCAAACCAAACTCACTAACCAATGGACAATGGTGAAAAATGACCAACGTCACGGCCTAAAAACCTTTGCCAAACAAGAAGATGGCAAACGTTTTCGCTCCTTCAAAGTAGAGGCTTTGTTAGATGGTGATATGGCTTCTTTTGTACGCATGATTACAGGCTTTGAAGACTACAAAAAATGGTCTTGGCAGGTTCTCGAGTCAAAAATACTCAAAAAAGTATCACCTACTGAGTATTATTTTTATGTGACCCACGATGCGCCTTATGGTGTGCCTGACCGTGACATTATTTTACGCATGATTATTGAGCCGCAAACACCTAGCCGCCCTTATCTGACGGTTAAATTTAATGCTGTACCGGATTATATGCCCGAAAGACCCCCTTTTGTCCGTATGCTTGCCGAAGATATGTCCGCCAAAATTACTCCCATGCCCAATGGTAAACTACACGTCATCAATGAAGGTTATGTTGATCCAGGTGGGGCAATGCCATCGTGGTCAATTAACTTTGTGCAACGTAATGCCCCTTATGCCACACTCTTAGGCATGAGTCGCCGCTTAAAGCAAGATGACTTAACAACATCAAAAGTGCCTTTGCCATTTCCTGTGTATAACGCAGATAATCTACCTTAACTTAACTGACTCTAGCGAATGACGCTACACCCACCCACTCCCCCTAACATTCATCGTAAATTTGGGGGGAGTGGTTTTACCTCTGCTTGTTTAATCTACAATATTAGGACTTACGCGGTTATCGCTTATTGCGGTGAAATGCTGATGCTTGATTTTGATAACTACGCTAATTGGTATTGGGAAGTGCAAGAATGCCGACTATTAAAACAAGTCTCTGCTACCGAATATTATGTATATTTAGTGCATCGTGCGCCTTATGGTATTCCTAATCGGGATGTGATTTTGCACGCCATTATTGAGCCGCAAACGAGCAAAAAGCCTTATGTCTTATTAACCGTTAAAGCAGCCCCCAACTATTTGCCCGTTCAACCCAAGTTAGTGCGCATGCCTGCCGAAAACATGACTATCAAATTCATGCCTCTCGCCAATAATATCGTGCAAATTGAAGCGGAAGGTTTTATTGACCCTGCTGGCAAAGTCCCCGCGTGGGATGCCAACTTAATTCAACGCAACGCACCTTATGCGGTGACGCTGGGCTTACAACGTATGGCTTTGCAAGAGAAATATGCCCAATCCCACTCAGAATTACCGTTTCCTGTGTACAACTATGACAGTTTACCGTGAATGACGCTAAGATAGCGGCCAATTACCCACCAACGACAGTCAGAACTTTCTGTCTAAATCGATACCCTACGTGGGTTATCGACAGGACTAGGACAACAATAATGCTTAAAAAAATCTTAGTAATGGCTCTTAGTAGTACCTTGTTATTTTCTGCACTTCCCAGTCATGCAGAAGATGACCTTGACGAATTTCGTAGCCAGCTTAACAACGAGTGGCAATTAGTGCGCAATGACCGTCTGCGTAATCTAAAAACCTATGCGCGTTTAGAAGACGGTAAACGTTATCGTTCGTTTAAAATAGAGGCTGTTTTAGACGCGCCTATCGACTCCGTAGCGCGCGTATTATTGGATTTTGACCGTTATACGCGTTGGTTTTGGAAAACTCGCGAGTCAAAAATGATTCGTCAAGGCTCACCGACTGAATACTTTGTCTATATGGTACATGATGCGCCTTATGGTCTTCCTGACCGCGACACTGTCATCAAAGGTGTCATCGAGCCACAAACCAAAACTAAACGTTATGTGACATTAAGAGTATCTGCCGTCCCTAATATGCTGCCCGAAAAGCCGCCTTTGGTGCGGATGGTGGCCGAAGAATTTAACATTAAATTTACACCGATTGCCGAAAACAAAGTCGAAATGACCACCGAAGGCTATTTTGATCCAGGTGGTGTTGTGCCAGCTTGGGCGGCCAACTTTGTGCAACGTAATGCTCCTTATGTCGTTATGTTAGCCATGCAACGCATGACCGAAAAAGACGAATATCTCAAGGCAAAAACGCCGTTGCCATTTACTTTATATAACTACAGTGATTATAAATAAGTATCTAAGCAAAAGTTTCTATGTAAACCTCGTCCACTCAGAAACACGTAGTTTTTTAGCGTACCGTTCACACTGAGCCTGTCGAAGTGCTTAATGCCAGTGGTTCGATGCTTCGACAAGCTCAGCATCACCACGAACGGAAATCATCACTATGGTTTTCAACATGGACGGGGTTTATATTCCGTTTATCGTGAGCCTGTCGAACTATTGTTGCTACAGCACTTTGACAGGCTCAGTACAAACGATAAAGCTTAAGACACGGCCAATTCTTGCCGAATTTCTGCCAATAACTCCGCCGTTGGCACTCTTACACCGCGCCAAATAAAAAAACTCTCGGCAGCTTGCTCAATGAGCATGCCTAAACCATCGCTTACCGTTGCTTGTTGAGCCTTTGCCCACTCTAAAAAGGGTAATTGTGGTTTGCCATAAGCCATATCATAAGCACAAGCAGCTTCGGCTAAAATATTCGCACCCAACGGCGGTAATTCACCCATCAACGAAGCAGAAGAACCATTAATCACGACATCAATACTGTGTGGCGCAATATCCTCAAATCGAATGGCTTGTAGTTGTCCATATTCTTGAAAAATATCCGCCAATGTTTCGGCTTTACTATGTGTACGATTGGCAACCAACAATTGTGCGGGTTTGGCCGCCAACAATACGCCTAACACGCCACGCACTGCTCCACCTGCGCCGACGATTAAAATACGTTTTCCTGCTAATGTCCAACCGAGGTTTTGTGTCATATCACGCACTAAGCCGATGCCATCGGTATTATCACCATAGATACGACCATCTTTGCCTTTCATCAAGGTATTGACCGCACCTGCTTGTTTGGCACGTAACGACAAGACATCACATAAAGCATAGGCTTGCTCTTTGAAGGGCAAGGTCACGTTTAAGCCTTTGGCATTTTCGTCAGTAAAAAAAGAATTAATTGTTGTTTGAAAGCCGTCGATAGGCGCAAGAAGTGCATCATATTGCAGATTTTCGCCACTCATTTTGGCAAAAGCACTATGAATACGCGGTGAACGGGTATGGCCTATGGGATTGCCAACCACTGCATAACGGTCAGGATTTGTCATTATACCCACTCTCGCGCCACTAAAAAATCACTCACAAAACGCGACTCTACAGAGTCCGTTTCCGCTTGATAGTCATAATGCCATGCCACTAAATTGGGTAATGACATAAGAATTGATTCAGT
>JBKJUH010000061.1:0-8383 GCA_046590075.1 Agitococcus sp. | reverse complement strand
ATTACGTGGATGTAATTTACTGACGTCACCATAACCCAAGTTAATTAAGAAGTTGGAGCGTGTATGTGTGCCTGCAAAAAAAACACCATCAACCGCGGCATTATCAAAGCCCGACATAGCCCCGACATCTAAACCTAAAGCACGCGCAGCCATAATTAAGTATGCGCCTTGCAATGAGCTATTTCTAAATGCCGTGCTGTCTGTTAATGCCTGATTGCCAACAAACCATGACTTTGCGTCAGCTTGTGGAAATAACTGCGGTAAATGGTCGTAAAACTGATGGTCAGCGGCGACAATAACGGTGACAGGCGCGTGCATTGTTTTCTCAATATTGCCTTCGGCTAAGGCAGGCTTGAGCTTGGCTTTGGCTTCGGGGCTGGTGATAAAAATAAAACGTGCAGGCGAGCCATTCGCTGAAGTTGGCGCAAATTTGGTTAATTCATACAGTTCGTGTATTAACTCCGCAGAGACGGCTTTATCTTGCCATGCCGAAAAAGTACGCGCTTCGGTAAACAATTGCTGCAAAGCCTGTGGGTTTAAACGAGTGTTCATGGGTGTTCTCCAGTTGTTAAGATTAAAGTTTAAGACTAAGGTAAGTCAAACCATAGGGCTTCGCTGTCAGCGATAGCAGTGATAGAAAGCGTCGTTTCGTCTTGGCTAATTAAGGCATCACCTGTGGTGACTAAGGTGTCATTGATGATTGTTTGGCCACTAATGAGATGCAAATAGCCATTTTTTCGGACAATCGGCAATGTCTGTGTTTGTCCCGCATGAAGCTTGAGCCGATAAATAGCCGCATCTTGTTTAATGTGCATACTGCCTTCACGTTCTTCGGGTGAGGCAATCAGTGTTAGACCATCCGTCGTTGGCAACATGATTTGTTGATAGCGTGGTTCGGTATTACTTTGATTGGGATACAACCAAATTTGTAACAAATGTAAGGTTTGCGTGGGATGTTTATTCATCTCACTATGGCTGATGCCGCTACCTGCACTCATGAGCTGACACTCGCCTGCACTAATCGTTGTTTTGTTGCCCATGCTATCTTCGTGGCTAATAACGCCTGCTAAGATATAAGTCAGAATTTCCATATTGTCATGGCTATGACGAGAAAAGCCCGTTAATGGCCGTACGGTATCTTCGTTAATCACGCGTAAGCTAGAAATGCCCATATAACGTGGGTCGTGCCATGAGGCAAAAGAAAAGCTATAACGCGCATTGAGCCAACCATAGGTGGCGGAACCGCGATTTTTATTAGCATGAATAGAAAACATGATGAATCTCCTCTACGCACATAAGCAGGACTTACGCACTGCGTAAGTCCTAATAAGGCTGCGTGCGTTGAGCTAATAATAGGTGCGAAATAGGGTTTCGACTAGCGAAGCTTTGGTTGAATGGGTGTTGCAGAAATGGAAACTGAGTGCGCCAAGCCCTCACATTTTTTAGGGTTGGGACGTTGCGCCCCTACCACCAAATACGTTTTTTGTAGGGACAGACCCATGTGTCTGTCCTGAATTTAGGGTAAACACATGGGTTTACCACCTACAAAACGCAATTATTCTGCCAAAACTAATGGCGATTGGCTGGAATTCAACCCAACAAAGTCGCTTCAACTCCGCTCAGCCAGCGCAAAATCGCTCCCTGAGCGGAGTCGAAGGGGGAAGTTACGGATTATCGACTAATTAGAGCTTTCATAAACCATGTTGTCGGATGGTGGTTGTAAGTAATACCCTTGTAAGTAACGGACACCCATTGTCCAAAGTTTAGACACGGTAGCGGCATTTTCGACATAAGAAACAATCAGTTGCTTGTTAAGCGCATTGATTTCGGCCGCGAGTTTTTTGGTGGTGTCTAAATTTTCTTCTAAACTCAAATCTTGAGTAAAGGAGCGATCGAGTTTAATGCAGTCAATCTCAACGTGTTTGAGCGTGTTGAGTGGATTAAGTGTGCACCCGAAATTAGTAATAGAAACTGCGCAGCCGCCGCTTCTTAAAGTCGCGATATGCTCTTTCGCTTGTTTGAGATAAGTCACGACATCGTTTTCGGAGAACTGAATCACCAGCGGTTGGCCTTTAGGGTCAATGGCTTTGGTGAGCTTGTTAATTAGGTCTGGCAAGCTAGGGTCTTGTAAGGATTCAGCCGTGAGATTCAACAATAACCGACTCCCTGCATGACGAGTCAGATGGTCTTTAAGACGTTTACAGGCGTTAATTAAAACCCAACGGTCAATTTTACTGCCTAAGTTATAGCGTTGGGCAACGTCTAAAAACTCATCGGGAGCCATCACTTTGCCATCGGCTATGGGTAAGCGCACAAACACTTCAAAGAACTGGGCGTTTTCATCTTCAACATCAAATAAGGGTTGGAATAATAGTTTGAATTTATTTTGCTCTAAGGCTTCAACCAGTAACTCGCGCAAGGCGGAATCGTTGGCGGCAGCATTCTCGGCAGGATTATAAACGTTTACCCCGTTACCCACACCTTTGGTATGTAATTTGACTTTTTCAGCGGCATTAACAGCACGAGAGAGTAATTCTGGCGCGTCAGGCGCAGTTTCACCAATCATTGCTACGCCAATACTGAGCGAGGTTTGAATGGTTTTGCCATTAGGAATATCAAACAAGCGGTCACGCACAGCGTGACACAGTTTATCGGCTAAAGTCCGCGATTGCTCGGTGTTTAGGTCACTTAATATGGCAGTAAAGACACTGTCGCTAAAGCGCGCCAATACGCCATTAGTAATATGCTTGCTAAGAATTTTGGCAAGTTCGGCAATGACCGCATCGGTACCCACAATGCCTGCGTTGGCGTTAATTTGAGGGATATTATCCATACTCATATAGAACAAGGTGCTTTGAATTTTCTCGCGCTGTGCTCGAATGAGTGTTGTTTCTAGTTTTTCTTCAAACTGTTGGCGATTAGGCAAGCCTGTCAGTTGATCCATTGAAGTGACGGCTTTGAGTTGCTGTGCTAACAGTACCGCTTTGCCATCACCATCATCACGACGAATAATAATTTGGGTGCAGAGTTCACCGTCATAGCTGGCGGCAGAGAGTTGCATCATGGCATCAATTTGGTTGCCGTCACCTTTCATGCCGTGAAATTTAAGCTCAGTCGAGTTTTTTTCGCCTTTACTATAGGAGCGTAGGTAGTCTTTAAAGCTGGCTAAATCTTGTTTGGCGACGAGGTCAATAATCGGCATGCCTTCTAGGTCGTCACCTGACGCATAACCAAACAGGTCGACGTAGGCTTTGTTGGCATAAATGTGCATGCCATCATGGACGTAGGCAATGGCATCATGCGAGTTTTCGAGGAGTGATTGGCAGCGTTTTTCGGTTTCTTTGAGAAACGATTCGGCTTTACGTTGTGCACGGCGATGGTATAAGTTATTTAATTCACGACGAATACAAAACACTAAATGCTGATGCTGATTAAAAACAATCGCGTCAACTGCTCCAAGCTCTAAGCACTCGACAATGATTTCTTCATCATAAGTATTTAATAAAACAATTAACGGGATGTCTTTATCTAAATTATGAATCGCTTGTAATGCTTCATTGTAACCACCATCACTTAATGTTTCGGCAGATAATACTAAATCCCATGCCTGTGTTTTAATAATATCTTCAAAGTCTTCTATGTTAGCAATTAATTGCGGGCGTGTAGGCGTACCCGCGTTTTTAAGGGCTTTAATAATATCTTCGGTGTTATCGGCAGAACTATGTAATACCAATAAACGGAGGGTTTCACTTTTTGCGGCCATATGGTCATAAGTCCTAATTGAGGTGATATACCGCTGCGTAGGGCTGTTTTAAGCTAGCATAAGCGGACTTACGCATCGCATCGCGATTAGCGCGTTTTGCGAACATAAAGCCGCCTAAATCGGCTGAAATGTGAGCAAATAAGCGATAACCGCGTAAGTCCTAATAAGGTCTTTGGGGGTTACAAATTGCCCCACAAGGTATCAAAATCGTCTTTGGGTTCGGATTTTTCGAACGTATTGGGTTTGCCTGCGGCAATGTTAGCTACTTTATCTTGCGATTGTAGCAGGGCAAACTCGAACTGACTAAAACTTTGTGTGGTCAACATTTCTGTGGTTAATTGCACTTTGACTTCTTCGTTGCCTTGCCGAATTAATACGCGATAACCACTGCGAAACGAGACGTTTGGCGTAATGAGGGTTGCAGGGCGATGCAAAGACTTCATTTCAGGCAGTAACAACGTACGCATATACTCGGTGCTATCGCCTGTTTTCTTTAGCACCCGTGAGCCGCAGGGTTTGGCGCGACCCGATAAAATCTCAATGCCTGCTTCTGCACCTTCGGTGGGTAGTTGTTTGACCCAACGAATGACACCAATATTCCAACTGTTATCTTCTGGCTCACGTAAGGCAAGAATCTCACCTGTACGTAAGCTAATCGGTGGTTCACCCAGCCAACGAATACAATAACCACCAGGGCTAATATTAACAATAAGAGCGGGCTGAGGCGGATATAAACCTATGGACTCTTTAGGTGCGGCTTGTTTGTGACGCCCAGCAATTTCGTGGTCAACGCCATCGACATTGCCAATGCTAAAACGCCACGCATCAGGCTGGAAGCTATCTTCGTCCATGCCATTGCGTAAAAATAAGTTGGCTTCTTCTTCGGTGAAATTGTTTTTGATGTTAATCACCGATTCAAAATCAATTTCATCGGCCAAATGATAATGGGTCGCTGTTAAGCCTAAACAGACTAACAGGTGGCCTTCATAAGCACTACGGGCAAAAGTACGCTCGGTTGGCGCACTCCAAATGCCAATTAAATGTTGAAATAAACTGGGCGTTAGGGCTTCGCTTTTTTGCAGTTGGTTGCTGGGCGTACTTTGAATGGTTTGTAGGTGTTGTACGAGTTTTTGGGCATCAATATAAATAGCGTGTTGTACGTCAGTTGACTTTGAAACATAGGTTGGCGGTAAGTCATTATCCGTGTCAATCAACAATAAATCCGTGGCGTTGTATTTGGTTTTAATCTTTAAATAGCCTGTCCACAGTTCGCTGGCTTCATAAATTTGACGAATTTCGGTTTGGCGTAATTTATTGGTATGACTGGCGGCTAAAATAATACTGCGTAAATACGATTCGGTACTAGTTAACTCTTTACTGAAGTGGGCATAGACATCGGCAATCTTGGTTTGGGCGACACCGTGAGCGACAGCTGCGCGGTATAGTGAATGTAAATCTATCCATAAATTAGCAGGAGAGGGCAAATACAGTAAGTGAGTTTCGAGTAATAAACCGCCAAGTTCACTAATGGCACGTTGAAAACTTTGAGCGGCAAGTTGTTGTTGTTGGCGACGACCAATACCAATAATACTGAGTTTGGTTTGTAGTTTTTCCACAGTTTCAAAAGCAACGATTTTATAACCTGTGGCCAAATAGCTGCGTAACGATTGAGCAAGCGAGGCGACGCGGTTAGCGCGGTCTGGCAATAGCACCGATTGGTTGAGATAATGTTTGGCTAAGGAATGCAGTATGGAGTGCACACACGGACGTAAAACTTCGAGTAATTCGTAGCGGCCTTCTTCGGATATTTTGAGTCTTGTTAATTCTTGCAGTGTTTGATAAAGCTGCTTGGTGGTTTCGCCAACATTCATAATAGGTAAGCCATGTACCCAAGCTTGCATATCTGCCTTAGAGTTACCGACTAAACTCAGTTGGTTTAAGTTTTTCTCTGGTAGACTTTGCCCAATAAAGCTGTTGGATGTTGTCATGGTGTGAGTGACCTATTAATTTACATTTTGCGCGAGTGGCCGCGATTTTTTATGATTTAGAATGGGGGATCAATCCCGTTCATTGTTAATTTGCCTGTGCTGTCACAGTTGTCGTCAATACCATACACAGATGATGGCGATTTTGTGTATTGAGCAACTGTTTTTTATTTTGGCTGATTATAGCCTAGTCTGTCGTCAGATTGCCTTTAACAACTCAATATTCAACGACGATTTTTGTTGATATCCCGAAAAAGCGCAAGTTAAAAAATCAATATTGTCTATTTCAGTCGTAATCTAACCTATTAACGGCGATAATTTTAGCGGTAACTCTTGGTTAGAGGGTGACACAATGTTGAATAAATTGCTCTAAGCCATAAGTACGATATTTTTGCCGATGAATCAAAATAAAAAATTGACGGCTCAAGTTCCAAAAAGGCGTAGGTAAAATGGTCAGGGCGTTACTCGCTAAAGCCTCCGATAACGATAAACGGGAGGCGCAGCCAATGCCTAGACCACTGGCCACTACGCGTTGAATGGCTTCAGTATGACCTAACTCTAATAAAACGTTCAAATGCGGTAAACGACCAATCACCGCGTTATCAAAAATCTCGCGTGTACCTGAACCTGCTTCGCGTAAAATCCACTCGGCATTGGCAAAGTCTGTTTCATTTAGAAGCAATTTTTGTGCCAAAGGATGGCTAGGAGCGGAGAAAACCACTAATTCGTCTTGTTGCCAAGGAATGACTTCTAAATTAGGGGCGTGACAAAAACCTTCAATAAAACCGACATCTAACGCGAAGTTTTCCAGTGCGGCAATAATATGACTGGTATTGGCAATGTCTAAACTCAGTTGGCATTGAGGATGCTGACGCATAAACGTAGCGATTAACGGCGGCATGGAATAATTGCCAATGGTTAAACTGGCACCAATTTTAAGGCTGCCGACTTTGTCACCATAACCTCGTGCTAATTCTTCTAGTTCATTGGCATGAGCGACGGTGTTAATCGCTTGTGGCAGTAGTTTGCGGCCTAAGTCATTGAGCTGTAATCGTTTGCCAATGCGGTCAAATAACAAACAGTCGAGTTGGCCTTCAAAATCGCCTAGAGCCATACTGGCCGCGCTTTGCGTGAGGTTTAACTCTTGTGCGGCTCGCGTGACGGTGCCATGACGGGCAACAGCAACAAATACGGCCAATTGTTTGAGGGTGATTCGCATTTTTATTTATTCCATTAAGCGTCAGGTAGGGGCGAATTCATTCGCCAACCCACAGATTAAGGCGAATAAATTCGCCCCTACAGGATAAAATATGCTCCTTGTGGTTAAGCGACTTCTCCCATTGCTTCACCCATACGCACTGGCGCGGTGGCGGTCAAATTATTACGCCAAGACATGACATTCGCACCAAATAACACAATGGCAGTTGAGCCTAAATAAAAACGACCCAGTTCATCACCTTTGTTAAGGGTAATAGAGCCGTCATAATGAGTAATAACTACACTTTTGCCTTGGGGCGCAAGATTGCCTGCCCAAGCGGTAGCAATGCCTGCAACAATCATCGCGCCGACTAAAACCACAGCCATTTGCCCAACTTCGGTATCAAATAAGCAAACTACACGTTCGTTACGGGCAAATAAATTCGGTACGTTTTCTGCCGTTGTCGTATTTACCGAAAATAAATCACCAGGCACATAAATCATTTGTGTCAGTTTGCCCGTAAATGGCATGTGTACACGATGGTAGTCTTTAGGTGATAAATACACGGTGGCAAATTGACCACCGATAAAGGCTTCGGCACGTTTGGCATCACCACCCAATAAGGTAACTACGCTGTAGTTATGGCCTTTGGCTTGAAAAATTTTGTCTGCACTAATAGCACCAATTTGCGAAATAGCCCCATCAGCAGGGGAAATAATGGCTTTAGGATTGATAGCAATGGGGCGAGCATTGGCTTTTAAGGCGCGGGTAAAAAAATCATTAAAGCTTTTATAGGCTAATGGATTTTCTTCGATGGCTTCGGCCATATTGACAGCATATTTAGCGGCAAAGTTTTTAATAAAGGTATTTTTGATAAAAGTGTTTTCGCTGGCGGCCAGTGTGCCAACCGAACGCGATAATAAATGTTGCGGCACAAGATGTTGAAAAGTGATAAATAAAGACATAAAGACCTACAGAAAGATGAGAAAAAAGAGATTTGACAGTGGCAGTTATTTAACCTGAGTTCTGGATAATAACGGCGTACTGGGCTTATATTTGTACCTAAACCGCTAGTTTACCCTCTCTCTAACTCTCTCCCTCAACAGGGAGAGAGGACTTAGCTCCCTCTCCCTGTTGAGGGAGAGGGCTGGGGTGAGGGTGAAAAACGAGGATAGACGATAAGTTATATTATAACTTATCCCGAACTCAATTTATTTAACAATAGGCGTATCGGCACGATTGCCCCATTCGCTCCATGAGCCAGCATAGGCTTTTATCTGAAAGCCTAAAATACGCCCCAATAAATAGCTAAAACCTGAGCGATGATGTGTTTGACAGTAGGTTACTACTGTTTTATCCACAGTAATGCCTAATTGCGCTAATTCGGCGCGAACCACCGCTAAGTCGCGAATTTTTAGTGCGTTATTTTTATCCATC